>JBHEOL010000357.1:0-8680 GCA_046261635.1 Thermoanaerobaculia bacterium
GGAAAGTCGCTCCACGGATCGTAGAATGCGCGTGAGGATTCGCGAGTGGCGGAGGCTTCAGCCTCCGCCTCCGTAGAGGGTCACATCTTCGTTATTCGACGCGCCCGCTGCGGACTGGCCGAACAACGTAGATGTGACCCCGTTAGAGACGGCTAACGTAGATGTGACCCCATTAGAGACGGCTAGCGTCCCTTCGCGACCGGGAGTCCGCGCTTCTGCCAGGCCACCATGCCGCCTTCCACGTGCTGCAGCCGCGTATAGCCGCGGGCTGCCAGGAGCCGCTGGGCTTTTGCGCTCCGGTTGTCGGTGCGGCAGACCAGGACGATCTCTCGGTCCCTGGCGACATCCTCGAGGTCGGCCACGACCGAGCCGAGAGGGGCGAGTCGCGCCCCGTCGATTCGCACCGCGTCGAACTCGTGAGGCTCGCGAACATCGACGACGAGCGGTTTCTCGTCCTCAGCCTTCAACCGCTGGTGAAGAGCCTCGGCCGTGATCCTGGCCGTTCTCGGGTCTTCCGGGATTTCACCGCCGGTTCCACTCGCCGGGCCGCAGGCAACGATCGTGAAAATGAGTGCAACGAACACTCCCGGGAGGCGCTTGTGTGGTCTCGGCATGGTCTCCGCTCAGAACTGCATGTGAAGCGCGGGCCATTCCGAATCCGCACACACAGGCCGCCAAAAACGCGATGCCGGAGGCGGCCGCGTCGCGACGCTCGCCCCCGGCATCGATGATCCGTCTGCTCTACGCCCGAACTTTTTCCCGGGACTCCGACCTCTCCGCAGCGCGCGATCCCGCGCCGTCGATGATGGCGTTCAGCGTCGGGCTCGGACGCATCGCCTTCGAGGTCTTCTCAGGATCAGGGTGATAGTACCCGCCGATGTCGACAGGGTTCCCCTGCGCCGCCAGCAGCTCTTCGTTGATCTTCGCCTCGTTCTCGGCCAGCTTCTTGGCGATCCCTGCGAACTTCGAGCTCAGCTCCGCATCCTTCGACTGAGCGGCGAGCGCCTCGGCCCAGTAAAGCGCGAGATAGAAGTGGCTTCCGCGGTTGTCGATCTGGCCGACCTTCCGCGCGGGCGACTTGTTGTTGTCGAGGAACTTCGCGATCGCCTGGTCGAGCGTATCGGCCAGGAGCTGGGCCTTGTCGTTCCCGAAAGCGCCGGCCAGGTGCTCGAGCGACGCGGCCAGGGCCGAGAACTCTCCGAGCGAGTCCCAGCGGAGGTACCCCTCCTTGACGAACTGCTGGACATGCTTTGGAGCCGAACCGCCGGCGCCGGTTTCGAACAGCCCCCCTCCAGCGAGCAGCGGCACGATCGAGAGCATCTTCGCGCTCGTACCGATCTCGAGGATCGGGAAGAGATCCGTCAGGTAGTCGCGCAGAACGTTGCCGGTGACCGAGATCGTGTCGAGTCCCCTCCGGATCCTGTCCAGCGAATAACGCATCGCCTGGACGGGAGCCATGATCCTGATCTCGAGCCCGTCGGTATCGCTGTCGCGGAGGTACCGCACGACCTTCGTGATGATGTTCACGTCGTGCGCGCGGTTGCTGTCGAGCCAGAAGACGGCCGGAGCGCCGGTGGCTCGCGCGCGCCTGACGCCGAGCTTGACCCAGTCCTGCACGGCGATATCCCTGGTCCTCGACATCCGCCAGACGTCTCCCGCCTCGACCTTGTGCTCCATGAGCACGTTTCCGTTCGATCCGACGACGCGAACGAGTCCGTCGAACGGAATCTCGAAGGTCGTGGGGTGGGATCCGTACTCTTCCGCCTTCTGCGCCATGAGGCCGACGTTCGGAACCGATCCCATGGTCGCCGGGTTGAGATTCCCCCGCCGCTTGCAGTTCTCGATGATCTCCGCGTATATCGTCGAGTAGCAGCGGTCGGGAATCACGGCCTTCGTGTCCTGCAGCTTCCCTTCGGCGTTCCACATCCTTCCCGAGTCGCGAACGACGACCGGCATCGAGGCATCGACGATGATGTCGTTCGGAGCGTGAAGGTTCGTGATCCCCTTGTCGGAGTCGACCATCGCCAGCGCCGGTCGGTCCGCATAGGCCGCCTCGAGGTCAGCCTCGATCTCCGCGCGCTTCGCCTCGGGGAGTGACTGAATCTTCTTGTACAGATCGCCCAGCCCAAGGTTCGGATTCACGCCCGCTTCCGCGAGCGCAGCGGCGTGCTTCTCGAATACGTCCTTGAAAAAGACCGTCACGGCATGTCCGAACAGGATCGGATCGGACACCTTCATCATCGTTGCCTTGAGGTGCAGCGAGAGCAGCAGTCCCTTCCTCTTCGCGTCTTCGATCTCCTCTTCATAGAAGCGCCGGAGGGCCTTCGCGCTCATGAACGTCGCGTCGAGAATCTCGCCCGGACTGGCATTCAGCCCCTCTTTCAGAACCACGCTCTTCCCGTCCTTGCCGAGAAGCTCGATCGAGAAAGCGCCACCGGACTCCACGATGATCGACTGTTCGTTCCCGTAGAAATCACCGTCGCTCATGTACGCGACCTCGGTCTTCGAATCGGGACTCCAGGCGCCCAGCTTGTGCGGGTTCTTCTTCGAGAAGTTCTTGACCGCCAGCGGAGCCCGACGATCCGAGTTCCCCTCCCGCAGCACCGGGTTCACCGCGCTGCCGAGCACCTTCGCATAGCGCGCCTGGATCTCTTTCTCGGCATCGTTCGTCACCTGCTCGGGGTAATCGGGGACGTCGTATCCCTGCTCCTTCAGCTCGCGGATCGCCTCCTTGAGCTGAGGGACCGAGGCGCTGATGTTCGGCAGCTTGACGATGTTCGCTTCCGGCGAATGCGTCAGATCGCCGAGATATGCCAGCTCGTCGGGGATCTTCTGGCCTTCCGTCAGCTTCTCCGGAAAGGCGACGAGAATCCGGCCCGAGAGAGAGATGTCGCGAGTTTCCACGGAGACGCCGGTTCCGCTCGTGAACGCCTGAACGATCGGTAGCAACGAGTATGTTGCCAGGGCCGGCGCTTCGTCGATTTGGGTCCAGATGATCTTCTTGTCGCTCATGTCTCTCCCTTATGGTTTCTTTCGGGGCGTCGCGGGCGCCGGCGTCGCGGGTCCGGGCGGAGGCGGTCAGGCTGCACGGGTGGATGCCGGGCGCGGGATCCATTCTCGCGCAATCTGACCCCGGCTCCAATGGAACCACCTGGAGCCCGGCCGGCAGGGCCAGCCGGCCCGGAGGGATCGAGCGGCAAGCTCGTCAGGCTGCGAAGTATGCTGCGTTGATCTCGATGAACTGCTGCTTGTCGGCCGGAACCTCGTCCTCGGGGAAGATCGCATCCGAGGTACAGGCGTCGACGCACGCGCCGCAGTCGAGGCACTCGCTCGGGTCGATGTAGAGCTGAGTCACGGTCTCGTACGCCCCCTCGTTGGCCAGCGGACGAATCGATTCGTTCGGGCACGCATCGAGGCAGAGCCCGTCCTTGATGCAGTTGTCGGTGATTACGTAAGCCATTCCCTGTCTCCTGATCGGTCGATTTCGCCCTGATGCTACCGGCCACCGGCAGACTTTCATGGTTGACGCCATCACGGGCCGATATGACGCGGGTCACAACGCGAAGTGGGAAACGAGCGCGACCGCTCGCCGGACTCAAGATCCCGTCATTCCCGCGGCTCCGGACTTTTCGGAAGTAGAATCTCCCTGAGTCGGACAAACTTTCAGGAACAGGGGCGGAGCGCTGAACGAATTCAACGGGTGCAACGGGTCGATGACAGGGGAAGCGCTAGGTGAGCAACCCGGGCCGTCGGGAGGCGTGAAGCAGCCGAGCTTCCCGGGCCTCCCGATTCGTCTCTGCTGCGCGTTCCTCCTGGTGGTCACCCTCTGGCCCACCTCCAGCTCGGGGCAGGCGACCGACCTTCGCGATCCGAGGCAGGCGCTCACGCAGTACAAGATCGACGGTTGGCAGACCGAGCAGGGCCTCCCTCTGAACACGGTCCAGTCTCTCCTGCAGACCCGGGACGGCTATCTCTGGGTCGGAACCGGCGGGGGACTCGCCCGGTTCGACGGCGTTCGTTTCACCACCTTCGAACCGAGTCGGGTTCCCGAGCTCGTCTCCCTTCCCATCTTCGGCCTGATGGAAGATTCGAAAGGGGCGCTCTGGATCGGACACTCTGCCGGCGCCGTGGTCTACCGGAACGGAGCCTTTGAGCGCGCATTCGGCCGGGAGGTGACCGATCGCCGCGTCTGGTCGTTCGCCGAGGCATCCGACGGAACCCTCTGGATCGGGACGGAGAGTGGCCTCGTCCACTGGGACGGCGGGGTGAAGCGGATCTACCGGACCGAGGACGGTCTCCCCACCAACCGGCTGCGCTCGATTGCATTCGATCGCGACGGCACGCTGTGGATCGGAACCACGGGCGGCGGACTGGTGTCGATGCGTGGCGACCGATTCGAGGTCATGGATCCGACGACGGGATTCCCCCACGCCGAGGTCCGTTGGGTTCTCCCCGACCCGGAGGGAGGCGTCTGGGCAGCGACGGCCGGGAGTGGGCTGGTTCGCGTCCAGGGGGGACAGCTCCGGACCTACACCGTCGCGGATGGCCTCCCGACGGATCAGCTCACGGCGCTCGCGCGCGACGCTCAGGGCTCGCTCTGGATCGGAACGTGGGGAGCCGGGATCGCGCGCATGCGCGATGGGCGAATCACCTCCATTTCGACCGAAGGTGGACTCGCGGGCGGGCAGATCTGGTCCGTTCACGCCGATCGGGAAGGAAGCGTCTGGGTCGGCACCTGGGTCGGAGGACTGAACCGGCTTCGCAACCGCGATTTCGTCGTCCTCGGTGCGCCCGAGGGGCTCTCCGGCGACAACGTCCGATCCGTGCTTCATGCGAAGAACGGCGTGACGTGGGTGACCACCGCGGGCGGCGGCCTGAACCGGCTCGAGAATGGGGTGATCACGGCGATCACGACGGCGGACGGTCTTCCGAGCGACGAGGCGTCCTGCCTCTACGAGGACCGCGACGGGGCGATCTGGGTCGGCTCCTACACCGGAGGCGCTGCGCGGCTCGAGGACGGCAAGATCGAAACCTGGGGCGTCGACCGCGGGCTCCCTCACGTCGATGTCCGCGTGATGTACCGCGACCGTGCGGGAACGTTCTGGGCAGGGACGGTCGCCGGTCTCGCGCGATTCAACGGCGAGCGATTCGAGAAGGTCGAGGACCCCGGGGCGCCGCCCGAAGGAGTGGTCGCTATTCTCGAGGACCGCACGGGCAACCTCTGGTTCGGCACTTCGGGCGAGGGACTGGTCCGCTACCGCGACGGCGTGTACCAGACCCTGACGCGCGCGGACGGTCTGGTTTCGAACTGGATCATGTCCCTCCACGAGGATGACCGGGGCAGCCTCTGGATCGGCACGAACGGCGAGGGGATGAACCGCCTCCGGGACGGAAAGATGGCCGGCATTCGTCCCGCCGACGGATTGTGGGACGGTGTGGTGCAGGTCCTCCTCGAGGATCGGAGCGGCAACCTCTGGATCACGTGCAACCGCGGGTTCTTCCGCGTGTCGCTCGCCGAGCTCGATGCCTTTGCCGAGGGGACGATTCCCCGGATCAACTCCACCGGATTCGGGCCGGGAGACGCGCTTCGGAGCACGACGTTTGCTGGCGCGCATCAACCCGCGGGAGCCGTCGATGCTGCCGGTCACCTCTGGCTTCCCAGCTACAGCGGTCTCGTCATCGTCGACCCCGCGCACCTCCCGGGCTCGGGTGGGCCGCCGGAGGTGCACCTGGAGGAGATCTCGGTGAACGGGGTCGAGGCTCCTCCGGGCGAGGAGATCGTGCTTCCTCCTGGTTCGGCTCCTCTCTCGATCCGCTACACGGCGGCGACTCTGATCAACGCCGACCGCGTGCGATTCCGCTACCGGATGGAGGGAGCGACGGGCGGGTGGGTCGACGCCGGCCGAAGCCGCGAGGCGTTCTTCCCTGCCCTTCCCCACGGGAAGTACGTGTTCCACGTGGCCGCATCGGCCGACGGTCAGACCTGGGGCGAGGCGGACACGCCGCTGCCGATCACGGTGCGGCCGTATCTCTTCCAGACGCCATGGTTCATCGCGCTCGTGGTGTTGGGGCTTCTGCTCATTACAGCGGGCGTCCTGAGGCTGCGCACCCGGAACCTCCGCCTGCAGAAGGCCGAGATGGAGCGGCTGGTCGCGGAGAAGACCGAGGAGTTGAAGCTGGCGAATGATTATCTCGCGCGCCTCTCGTACGTCGATGCGCTGACCGGACTCGCGAACCGCCGCCAGTTCGACCAGGCGCTCGACCAGGAGTGGCGGCGCGCGGCCCGCTTCGGAACCTGGCTCGCCGTGGTGGTGGCCGACGTCGACCTGTTCAAGCCCTACAACGACACGCTGGGTCATCCCGAAGGAGACCGATGTCTGAAGGCCGTGGCCGAGGTTTTCCGCAGATCGGGGCGCCGGGCGGGAGACGTGGTGGCGCGCTATGGCGGCGAGGAGTTCGCGCTTCTGATTCCGGGCGCTGACCCGCGGACGGCCAAGGCCTTCGCCGAAAGCCTGCGGACGGCGTGTGAGGCGCAGGCGATCCCCCATCCGGCCTCCACGGTGGCACCCGTGGTAACCATCAGCCTCGGTGTCGCGACCCGCATCCCGACCGAGGAGTCGTCGCGGATGCAGCTGATGGCGGACGCCGACGCGGCGCTTTACCGCGCGAAACGGGAGGGGCGGAACCGGGTCGTGCTGGCGGACGCTCCTCCGAGCGATCTCGAACAGACCCCGCCGGCTGGCGAGTCGTCGGGCGATGATTGAGGGGAGTGCTGGTAGCGCATACGGGATTTGAACCCGTGTTACCGCCGTGAGAGGGCGGCGTCCTAGACCCCTAGACGAATGCGCCACGATGGAGGCGTGGGACGCGGAGATACCGTGAGGCAGCCGACGCAGTCAACGGCGGTTAACCGGGGGCGGGGGGCGTGACATTCCCGTCGCGACCGAGGCCCCTTCGGGCTCTACGAGAACAGCGACGCCAACCGGCCGGACACTCGTCATCCTTTGCGCAGAGAAACGGCGATCTTCGTGAGGAAGAGCGCGAGCGGCGCCGTGTGGAGCACCAGGTCGAACCAGTCGAGCGGCCGATGGAGCGTACCCGAGAAGAGCATCCTCCACTTCTCGATGAAGTGGGGCTCACTCGGCGGTACGAGCGCGAAGACAAGGGCCATCATCGCGAGAACCCACCACGGCGTCCGTTCGAGCCAGCCGATCATGGGAAGATGGTACAGCGGCCGGGGCGGAGCGACACAACGCCGCGCTCGAGAGAGCATGAGGCGAGGATCCTCTTGAACGGGGCGCTCACCAGATGATCCGTACCCCCGCCGTCGCATACCCGATCGTCGCGAAGGCGTAGACCTCCTCGTTGTCGGCTCCGCCGTCGAGGATCCGGGCGCCGAGAAAGAGGGAGGTGCGGTCGGAGATCCGCTGCTCGCCGCGGATGGCGAGGTCGATCGCGCGCCCCTGGCTCGCCGCCGCGGCATCGACGTCGATGTCGAAGGCGCGATTGCCTCTCTCCCAGCGCGCACCTCCGTAGAGAAGCGGGACCACGCCGACATTCGCATTCGACGCCTCCACCCCTCCGCTCCGGAGCGCGATCTCGGCGTCGCGGACCTTCAGCGTCAGTCCCGCCCGCAGCGACCAGTCGCCGCGCGGCGCGAAGCGGTAGAACGCTCCCGCGCGCCACGAGTTGAAACGGTAATCGACCTCGACCGCCTCCCCCGCCGGAAAGAGGACGTCCTCGAAGAGCACCGGCTCGGAGGGGACGAATTCAGCGTCCGACGAGTACGGCGCGGCCACGACCCTGAGCGACCACCGCTCCCATCGATGCCACGTCAGCGTCGCGCGGCCCGCGGGGACCGGGCCCTTGTCGGCGAGGCGGACCAGCGTTCCACTCTCCCCCGGAATCGCGAAGTCATTCCGGAGCTGCCACGCGGCCGCCCCTTCGAGATCGAGGACGACCTCCTCAGCCGCGGCAGGATTCGTCAGGAGAAGAGCAGGCAAGAGGAGGAGGAGAGCGAGCCGGTTCATGCCTGGAGACTATGCGAGTTTCAGGCGCGTTTTGGACGAATTTGATCGCGCTACTCGGAACGGTTGTGTCGCGGAGAGGGCGGCCACCGCATTTTTCACGATTGCGCTTCGTGGCCTGAGCCGCGGTTGGAAAACCGCGGCCACGATGACCGGGGCTCTGGAGAGCCCCGGCCACAATCGCTCAGTGGCTGCAGCCGCAGGGGCCGGCGGCGTGGGCGTCACCGGTCGGCGCGGAGGCCGTGGTGGGATCGCCGATCTTCTCCTCGAGGGCGACGGCCGCCGGGAAGTAGATGTTGTTCTCGAGATGGACGTGCTCGTGCGTCTTCGCTTCGAACTCAGCCAGGCGCGTGTAGAGCTGGGTGTAGCTGAAGCAGGCATCGGCCGGCAGGGCGAATCCGTTCGTGATCTCGCGCAGCTCGGCGAGCATGGCGCCCACGGCGTCGTGCTCGATCATCATCATCCGGACCGGGTTCTTCACCGTGCCGAAGAACGGCATCGGCGCCGGGCCGCCACTGGTCTGAACCCGGTCGAGCTCGTCGACGTACGGGAAGAGCACCTGCTCCTCTTTCAGCATGTGCGGCCGCATGTCGTTGGCGAGATTCTGGATCAGCTCATGAACCCGCACGACCTCGGGGTGGTTCTGCCCGTGG
>JBHEOL010000360.1:0-25454 GCA_046261635.1 Thermoanaerobaculia bacterium
CAGTATGTCTTTTTCGGTGGAAACGATATCGAGGGGCGGATCGCCGGCACGACCGCGCACGTGATGACGTACTCCGGGATCCTTCTTCCACTCTCGCTTCTCTCGATCCGCATGGCCAGGACGCGAAAACTGGCCGTCGCGACGGCCGTCCTCACCTCGGTCGCGCTGGCTCTCACCTTCACCCGCGGAGCCTGGCTCGGATGGCTCGCCGGGATCGCGGTGCTCGCTCTCCTCTGGAGGCCGCGTGTGATCGCCTGGATGGTCCCGTTGCTGATCCTCGGGATCGCGTTCGCGCCACTGCCGATCTTCGCGAGGCTGATCTCCAGCGTCGACTTCAGCCAGACATCGGTCCTCGACCGGATCCGGATGGCCCAGGGCGGGATCGAGATGATCCGAGACCATCCGATCCTCGGAGTCGGGCCGGCGAACGTCAAGGAGACCTACCCCCTCTACCGGAAGCCCGACGCTCCGCGATTTCGCCCTCCTCATCTCCACAACAATGTTCTGCAGATCTGGGCCGAAAGAGGCCTGCTGGCCCTGGTCGCCTATCTGGCTCTTCAGGTGGAGTTTCTCAGGGCGGTGTTCCGGAGACGGAGGGACGAGCGGACCCGCGGTTGGGCCGAGGCGGGAATCGCCACCGCCTGCGGGCTGTTCGTGGCGGGCCTGTTCGAGTTCAATTTCGGCGATACCGAAGTGCTTCTCAACATGCTGGACGTGTGGGCGCTGACGCTGGTCGCGGTCGGCCCCGAACCGCAGGCAGAGGCCGCCTTTGGGGAGGGATCGGAGCCCCCCGGCCTCCCCGCGTGAATCGAAGGGCGGATGAGGTTGTTCTCGTCTCCCATACCCCCTCCGGAGGGGTCGTAACCTTTCTGCAATGAGTCCGTCGAACAAATCAGAGCCAGGGATGAAGCGCCTGAGTGATCAGGAGTTGATGAAACTCCTCCAGGAAGGCGACCTCACCCCTGCTGGCGAGATTTTCGATCGCTACAGCGCGCGGATCTACAACTTCGCGTACCGGTTCCTCAGGAGTCCGGAAGCGGCCGAGGATGCGACCCAGGAAGTGTTCGTAAAGATGATCCGGTATGCAAAACAGTTCCACGGTGACGCCAAGCTATCGACCTGGCTGTTTTCGATTACGGCGAATCACTGCCGGGATCACCTCCGGAAGGCGGATAACCGTCCGAAGGAGCCGGAGGAGATGCTCCTGACCCTGGCGGACAGCAGCGAGCCCTCGCCGGAGCGGAACATGGAAATCAAAGAGAACGAATTGCGCGTGCAGAACGCGCTGCAGATGCTGACTCCGGAGCAGCGGGAAGCGATCCTTCTCTCCCGGTATCAGGGGCTCTCCTATGCGGAGATCGCCCGGATCGCCGGCTGTTCGGAGGGGGCTGTGAAGACGCGCGTGTTCCGCGCGATGGAGACCCTCAAGAAGGTGCTCTCGGCGGACGAAGCGGGAGGCGACCGATGTCTGAATGTGATGTAGTCCGTGAGTTGATGCCGCTGATGCTGACCGAGTTTCTCGGTGGCGAGGAGCGCGAGTCGGCTCACCTGCACGTCGAGACGTGCCCCGCGTGCCGGCAGGCGTGGACGAGCTATCGCGAAGTGTGGGCCACGCTGGGCAAGGTCGAGGAGAAGCCGGTTCCTGCCGGACTGCGCGACGCATTCCTCGACGAGATCGGCGTCTCCCGGACGAGCGGCACAGTCATCCCGTTCGTACAGCGGCCGGCGTTCCGCTGGGTGGCACAGGCGGCGGCCGTCGCCGTGCTCGTCGGAGGATCGTTCTTCGTAGGACAGAGGACTACGGGCGGGCCGGGTCCGGTCGTCCCGGAGCAGGCGGCGATCGACTCGCCGTTTCAGCTCGTCTCCAACCGGGTGATCCCCGCCTCGCAACTCTCGTCCGAGATCGAAGGAACACCGCGGATCGACAATGTTCGATTCCTGCAGGATCCGACGGGAACGGGACTCCAGGTGACCTTCGACGTCACCTCCGAGATGACGGTCACGGGGCAGGCGGGCGATGAGAGTCTCGGGCGACTGCTCGCCTACATGCTCGAGAGCACCCAGAACACGACACACTCCCGGTCGACGACGATCCAGTGGGTCAGCGACAACTGGTCGGCTGCAGGAAAGTCGACGCCTGAGCTCACCCGGGCTCTTGCCCGGGTCCTCCGGAGCGATCGTCACGAGGGCGTTCGCCTGAAGGCCATCGACGCTCTCAAGTCGCTCCCGTACGACCCGCTGAGTGATACGCAGGCCGCACTGGTGGAAGCTCTGAAGAACGATCCGAACCCCGGTGTCCGGCTCAAGGCGGTCGAGGCTCTGGCGAACCTGGCGCAGTCCGGCTCACTCGATTCGAACATGCTCGACACGCTTCGCGAGAAGTCGTGGGACGACGAGAACCTCCACATCCGAGTCAAGGCTGCCGAAGCCCTCGAGCAGATCGATCTGTGAGATTCGTCATGGCCGGTAATCATCGATGGATCCTCGCGATCGCCGGCCTGGCGATCGTGGCGGCTCCGGTGCGCGCCGAAAAGGTGAGCACCGAGCGCATCCGCAGCGCCGCGTCGCTGGTGGCGGACGGTTCGCTCGTAATCGACAACCCCATCGGCCCGGTCATCGTCGTCGGGACGGGACAGCCGAACATGCGCTGGGAGGCGATCAAGGCGGTTCGTGCGGTGGATATCCAGGCGCTGCAGGAAGGTCGAGCGCGGACGGCACTCGCCGTCGGTGGAGATGAGAAGACGCGGGTCCTCAAGACCAGCCTTCCCTACCCGCTGCGCAACGACCGTTGGCAGAGCGTGGTCTCATACCGGGTGGAAGTACCCGCCGGAATTCGACTGACCGTCGTCACGGTCAGCGGAGAGCAGATCAGCATCACCAACATTCACGGCGAGGTGAAGGTGAGGAACGTAAACGGGAGAATCATCCTCACCAGCGTCGGGGGACCCGTTCACGTCGACACGGTCAACGGCCACATCACCGCGGACCTGAACACCGCCATCTCCAACGACTGGCGCCTGTCGAGCGTGAACGGCCCGATCGAGCTTCGCCTCCACGAGGGCGTGGCGTTCAACTGGGTGGCCGAGACGGTCCGGGGCGGGATCTACACGACCGTTCCGCTCGAAGGAAGAACGAAGGATCAGGATGGGACGAAGCGATTCCAGGCGGTCGTCCGACGCGCAAACACGCCGGTCATCCACACGGCCGCGATGATGTCGGACACGCACCTGAACGCCGCCAACGAGACGATTACTTCCGCCCGCGCGCTCGTGCCACCACCGGGAGGCCGCCCCGCACCGACGACTTCGGTCGCGCGCGGCCCCGAGCCTCTTCGCCCCGAGCTGCACGCGGCGTATCAGCGTGTCGCTACGACCATGCTCCTCCGCCGGCCGAGCGCACGTCAGTTCGTGACTCAGCAGGCGAGCGTCCAGGGGGACCTGAGCCTCGACGCTCCGCTCGGAAGCATCTTCGTCGGCGAAGTCGCGGGCGACGCGAATGTGGCGACCCGCGCCGGCGAGATCGTTCTCGGCCGCGTCGGCGGGAAAGGGCTGCTTCGCTCGGACGGCGGGTCGCTTCACATCGGCGAAGTCGCCGGCTCTCTCGACGCACGAACTTCCGTGGGTGACATCTACGTCCGCCATGCCCGGCGCGGGGGAAGCGCGTCGACCGAGGGGGGCAACATTCAGGTCCTCCGCTCCGGTGGAGCGATCTCGCTCCGGTCGGGTGGCGGAGACGTCATCCTCCGGAACGCCGGCGCTTCGGTCAAAGCGGAAACTCGATCGGGCGACGTGGTGATCTACGTCGATCCCACCCTCGAGAGCGAGACCATTACGGCGGAGACCAAGGGAGGAAACGTGATCCTGTTCGTCCCCGCTGGCTTCAAGGCCGACGTCGAGGCGATCCTGGAGACGACTCCGGAGAGCGGAGGCTCGATCACCTCCGAGATCGCCGGTCTGGCAATCGTTCGCGAGACGGCGGGAAACAAGATCAGAATCCGCGCCACCGGGTCGCTGAACTCGGGCGGCCGCAAGGTCGTCTTGAAGGCGACTGACGGCACTATCCAGATTCGCCTCCTCCGCTGACCGCCCGCTCCCCCGGGTTGACTTTTTTCCCGGGATCGAATCGAGTAGCGCCGACAGACATTTTCGACGGAGGTCGTCATGATTCGATTCACCCCTTTCCCGTTCCTGATTGCCATGGCCCTTGCAGCCTGCAACGGCGCTCCTTCGCCGCAGACCCCCGCCATGGAGACCGAGACCGCGCCTGCGGTCGAGACGGCCACCGCCGCCGAAGAGGAGAAGCCGATGTCCCATTACACCGACAAACTCGCCGACATCAAGACGGGAAAGGGAACGATCACGATTCGTTTTTCCCCCGATAAGGCGCCGAATCACGTCCGCAACTTCATCGACCTGGCCGAGGAAGGGTATTACGACGGGGTGCGCTTTCATCGCGTGATTCCCGGCTTCATGATTCAGGGCGGGGACCCGAACACCAAGACCGACGACCGCGGAAGCTGGGGCACCGGCGGCACCGGCAAATACCTCGACGCGGAGTTCAACGACACCCCCCATCGCCGCGGCATCGTGTCGATGGCCCGCGCCGGGCATCCGAACAGCGCATCCTCTCAGTTCTTCATCGTGGTCAAGGACTCCAACTTCCTCGATGGTCAGTACACGGTATTCGGCGAGGTCGTCAGCGGAATGGACATCGCAGACGCGATCGTCGAAGCCGGCAAGGGGAAAGAGAACCCCGACGACCCGGTGAAGATTGAATCGATCGAGATCCGTGCTGCCGACCAGGCGTGAGGCGGGTTCGGTCCCTCCTCACTGGCCCCGAATCCGCATTTCTGGCCGGTGACGGACCATGGCCGAAACGCCGCGAGAGCTCGTAAACTACCTGCGCGAGCATCTCGGGGAGCGTTTCGAGATCGAAGCGCTCCCCGGCGATGCTTCCACGCGCGGTTACTTCCGCGTCTCCCTCCCCGGGGGCGACCGGTTGATGGCGGCGTACTACCCCGAGCCGGTCCGCGCGCAGATCGGGAAGTTCGTCGGCGCTTACGGGGCTCTCTCCCCGGTCACCCGGATTCCTCAGATCCTCCATCACGGCCGCTGCGCGATCGTGCAGCAGGACGTGGGCGACCTCACCTTGTTCGAGATTCTCGAAACCGACCCGGAGAAGGGGAGGCACTTGTATCGCCGCGCGATCGACCTCCTCGTCGAGTTCCAGAGCTCGTCGGAGGGCGCCGGGGGGATCAATCCGGCCTTCACCGCCGAAGACTTCGCGCGGGAACTGGCGATGACACGCGAGTTCTGGGTCGAGCAGGCTTGTGGAATCTCGGACGGCGGGCGGCTCGCCAGGTTGACGGGGTGGTTCGAGGGCCTGGCCGAAGCGATCCGGCAGCACCCATACGTATTATGTCACCGTGATTTTCATGGCCAGAATATGCATCTGTTTAATGATGAGATCTTTGTCATTGATTATCAGGATCTGAGAATGGGTCCGGATACCTACGACCTCGCCTCCCTCCTCCGCGATCGAGGAATCATCCGGGCGCTCGGGACGGATGCCGAGGAGCGACTCATCGAGTATTATCGGGAGCGCTCCGGCAGCGACGCCGGCCTCCGGAAACGGTACGCCGAGACGCTGCTCCAGCGATCCATCAAGATCGTCGGGACCTTCGCAAGACAATCCCTCGCTCGCAGGCGTCATCACTATCTCGCCTACATTCCGCCGACGCTGGCCACGATACGGACCTGCGTCGATGTTTTGCCCGAGTACGAGGGGCTCCTTGCAGAGTTCCCGACCGAGCCGAAGGGCGGCAGAGCCGCGTTCGGCATCGGAGGGTAGATCCGGCAAGACCGGGCTGCCGGATGAAAGGAGTATCGAGTGAGTCACAAAGTCACATTGTTGCCTGGGGACGGCATCGGGCCGGAAGTCACGGCCGCGGTCGTCGCGATCATCGAGGCCTCGGGAGTCGAGATCGAGTGGCAGAGGTTCGTCGTTGGCGCGGAGGCGATCGCGACGGCCGGCGACCCACTTCCGAAGGAAGTTCTCGATTCGATCCGGGAGAACAAGGTCGCCCTCAAGGGTCCGGTGACGACTCCGGTCGGAACCGGCTTCATGTCGATCAACGTCCGCCTGAGGAAGCTGCTCGACCTGTACGCCAACCTTCGTCCCGTAAAGAGCCTGCCGAACATCGTGACGCCGTTCAAGGACGTCGACATCATCGTCGTCCGCGAAAACACGGAAGGGCTTTACAGCGGCATCGAGCACGAGGTCGTGCCGGGCGTCATGGAGTCGCTCAAAATCATCACGGAGAAAGCTTCGCGCCGGATCGCCAAATACGCGTTCGACTACGCCCGCATTCACGATCGAAAGAAAGTGACGGCGGTTCACAAAGCCAACATCATGAAACTCACCGACGGCCTGTTCCTGAGCACTTTCTACGAGGTGTCGAAGGACTACACCGACATCCAGGCGGATGACAAGATCGTCGACAATCTATGCATGCAGCTCGTCACGAATCCGCACCAGTTCGACGTGCTGTGTCTCGAGAATCTCTACGGCGACATCGTGTCGGATCTCTGCGCCGGGCTGGTCGGAGGACTTGGAGTGGTTGCGGGAGCGAATATCGGGCACCACGGCGCGGTCTTCGAAGCGGTTCACGGCTCCGCGCCCGACATTGCGGGCCAGAACAAGGCGAATCCGCTCGCGCTCCTTCAGTCGGGGATCCTGATGCTCGAGCATCTCGAGGAGAGGGCGGCCGCAAAACGGGTGAAGGAAGCGATGTTCCGGGTACTCGAAGAGGGATCGATCCGCACGCGGGATCTCGGCGGCTCTTCGTCGACCACGTCATTCACGGAGGCGATCGTTCGTGAAGTCGAGCGCGCATGATCTCGATCCTGCGCTCGCGCGCAGGGAGGGGATCCGGCTTTTCAACGAGGGGCTGTTCTGGGAGGCCCACGAAGCGTGGGAACGGCTCTGGCTCGAGACCGCGCTTCCTGAAAAGCGATTCATCCAGGGGCTGATCCAGGTCGCCGCGGCCTGGCATCACGTCGGGCGGGAGAACCGGGTCGGAGCGGCGCGCCTCGCCCGCCGGTCGCTGTCCAAGCTGGAGAGCTTCGATCAGGGTTACTGGTCACTGGACCGCGCCGAGGCAGTCGAGGCGACCAGGAAGCTGAGCGAGTCGCTGCAGGAGGAGGGGAGCGGACACCCCCCCCTCCATACCCTTCCGAGGCCCCACCTCCGGGAGCTCTGACCGGATTTTGCCCCTCGCGCCGTTCGAAAATCACTTCTTTTCCGGGGGATCAGGCCACCTGTCCGATCTCGCTTCAAACATCGACCCTCATCGGGATACAATTCGCGTCCTCGCAGTCTGACGTCGTCTCCCCCATCGACCTCGCAGATCACGGAGAGCTGATATGCAGGAACTCGATCATCGCGACAGGGACCTCCTCAACATGCTCCACGCCGACGTTCCACTGGCGGCGACTCCCTTCGCCATCATCGGCCAGATGATCGACATGTCCGAGAAGGAAGTCATCAAGCGGACGGACCGGTTGCGCAAGGAAGGCCTCCTCCGGCAGATCTCCGCGGCGTTCGATCCCCGCGCTTTCGGCTACCGCTCCTCACTGGTGGCCGCTCGCGTGAACGAGGAACGGCTCGAGGCCGCAGCCGGAATCATCAGCGCCCACCCGGGCGTGTATCAGAACTATCGCCGCAATCACGAGTTCAACCTCTGGTTCACCATCGCGGTGCCTCCCACCTCCCGGCTCGGACTGGAGCGCACCGTCGAGGTTCTCGGCAAGGAAGCGGAGTGCGAAGCCGTCCGGCTCCTTCCAGCCCTCCGATCGTTCCGCGGCGCGTCGCCCGAAGCAAACGAGCCGGGATCCGACGAAACCAACGGTTCCGATTCGGTCGCCGAGGCACCGAGCGCGAGAGAGATCGAACTCATCAAGCTCCTGCAGACCGACCTCCCCCTCCACCCGCGGCCCTTCGACGTCCTGGCCCGGGGCGCTGGCATGTCGGGAGATGAACTGGTCGAAGCGGGGCGTGAATTCGCCCGCAAGCAGCAGCTGAAACGCTACGGGGCGGTCCTCCAGCCAACGCGTTCGACCTTCTCGGCGAGCGTGATGGGCGTGTGGCGCGTGGAGAACGACGAAGTCGAGCGAGTGGCATCGGTCATGACCGGCCACAAGGCCGTCTCGCAATGCTACCTTCGTCCCACCTACCCCGACTGGCCGTTCAACCTGTTCACCATCGTCCACGGACGATCAGTCGACGAGTGCGAATCGGTCCTCGCCGAGCTCTCGGAACGGACCGGCGTGCCGGACATGCAGGCACTCTTCCCCATCCGCGAGTTCAAGCGCAGCCGGGTGCCCCTGTTCTCCTCCGATTACGACTCGTGGGAGGCGACACGCGCGGGTGGTACCGGCAGGAGCGCGGTCTCCTGATCACTCGCGTCAAGATTTTTTGACGTCCTTTCGAGGCCCCGAGATTCCATAACCCGTGACAGGTCAAGCCTTTCCGCGCTGATCCCACCCCGGCGGGCGCCATGCAGGCCCCCCCTCCATGGAAGAGCCTTCGGAATTCATCGACGAGGAGCGCGACTCGCTCGACGACCGGAGCAGGTGCGAACCCGGCTGGGACCCCGTCCGGTTCGATCTCGAGGACGAGCCCGCGGTGAGGGACGAGGGAGGGAGAGAGCGGGAGGCGAAGGACCGATGGGACCGGCGGGAGTCTGGCTGAGCCTTGATCCGCGCCGCCCGCCTCCCGGCCGTCCTGCTCCGTCTATTTCTCTTCGCTCTTGCGGACCGCCTGGGTCGCCCCCTGAAACCCGATCTTCGAGTGGGTTCCATCGCAGAACGGCTTGGTCGTGGAGCCGCCGCAGCGGCAGAGCGCTTTCTTCACCTGTTCGATTTCATTTCCTTCGTCGTCGACGAGAACGAACTCCCCCTCGACGATGAATGGACCCTGGGGCTTGACCTTGATCCGGATGGTCATGGTGATCTCCTTCCCTGGAGACGGGTGCAAGCGGCGTGCGGGGTCAGAACCACCGCTTCTTCTTGTCCGGCTTTGGATTGCGACTGGCGCGCTCGCGACGGAGGGAAGCGAGCTCGATCTCGAGAGCTTCGATCCGCACTCGCATCCGCTCGATTTCGTCGGTCATGCCGGCGTGGACTGCCAGAAGGAGATCGAGATGCTGCCGGATCTCGGCCTGTGCGATCGACGGGGCGAGCTGGTCGCGCAGTTGCCCGAGTCGCACGCCTTCCTGCTCGACCATGCGCCGGACCATCTGGAACTGGGCGACGCTCGCTTCGGTATACCTTCGATGCCCGCCGGCCGTCTTCTCGACGTGGAAGAAATCGGGCAGCTCCTTCTCGTAAAAGCGGAGCGTAGTCACCGGAATGCCAGTCTTCCGATGAACATCCGAGATCGTGAGACGGGCGGCGGACACGGGTCAGAAAACCGGATTCTCAGCAACGTGACTGAAGGACCACTGGTAGACGTAGCCGGGGAATTCGACCGGGACCACGTAGTTCACCTCGACCCTGATTCGCTCGCGCGCTCTCTGGATCTTGATGTCGCTGTTGGTGACCGGGAGCTCGAGGACGCGGGCTTTGTCGAGAATGGCCCGCCGGATGGCCGGGTCCCTCATCTGTCCTGCCGAGCGAGCCGAATCGGTGACGGTTCGCCGCAAGTCGGCGGCTTTCACCTTGACCGGCACCATTTTGAACGCGAACCAACCGGCTGCAATCAGAATGATCAGGCCGATAATGCATCCGAGCTGCCCTTCGCCACGCTGTCTTAACGGGTGCATGCGGGAAATTCTCCTTTTGCAGGGAGAGTAAGAAAGAGACCTTCGGAAGTCAACGCGGATCAGCGAATGAGCCGGAAGATGCGGTCCCATCGCGGGCCGTCCAGCCCCGCGGGCTCCCCGGTCGCGGACTGGGCGCTGGCGCTCGATGCTCCGACGGACGCCGAAGACCAGAAGATGAGCCGCGCCCTCCCGACGACTCTGTCGGCGCTGAGCAAGCCCCAGCTCCGACTGTCGATGGAGTCCGAGCGGTGATCGCCCATCACGAAGACGTGGCCGGGGGAGACGATCTCGGCCACGGTCCCTTCCGAGCTTTGACCGCGCACGTACTCTTCCTCGAGGCGCCCGGAGTTGAGCCGGACCACGCCATCGCGGATCTCGATGTGATCGCCCGGAATCGCGACGACCCGCTTCACGAAATACCCCGGTCCGGCCGCGGGATTGCGAAAGACGACGACCTCGCCGCGCGCAGGCGTCCAGCCGGCAAGAGCGGTGGGAGTGACCAGGATGTGATCGCCTGGCTGCAGCGTCGGAGACATCGACGCCGAGGGAATCGAGAAGGCCTGAAACAGGGTAGCCCGGACGATGAGCGCCGCGACCAGCCCGATCAGCAGCGGCTGGAGAAGAATACGGGCGGTGGAGACGGTCAGCTTCATGCGCGTGCGTGCTGCCTATTATCGACGTCTGGCGCCTTCGGATGGTTCCGCGAGGATCCCGAGGTAGTTGTTTTTCGAGGAACCGGTCGAATAGCGATCGAGAAGCGCCTGATGAACGAAATCGGTGGCCAAGGCGACGGCCTCGGGAAGCTCTCGTCCAAGGGCCAGGTTCGCCGCCACGGCGGATGCAAGAGCACAACCGGTACCATGGCCCTCCGCCTCGGGGATGCGTTCATGACGGTACTCCCGGGTTTCAGCGCCGATCACGAGCGTATCGACGACGGGAGAGCCGGGGAGATGCCCCCCTTTGAGGACGACCGCAAACGGACCGAGAGCCGACAGACGTGCGGCGAATTCCGCGATCTCGGCCGTCTCGCCAGGGTCGCCGCCGATCAGCTCGCCCGCTTCGGGCCAGTTCGGCGTGAGCACCGTGGCGAGCGGAAGGAGCTCGCTTCGGAGGGCGGCGACCGCATCCTCGGCGAGAAGGCGCGCGCCGCTCGAGGCGATCATCACGGGGTCGAGTACGATCTGCGCCGGCTTCCACTCGCGGAGCTTGCGCGCAACGGTCCGCACCAGGGACGCCGTTCCGAGCATCCCGATTTTGACGACGGAGGGGCGGAGGTCGCTCATGACCGCGTCGATCTGAGCCTCGACGATCTCGTCCCCAAGGGGAAAGACCGCCGTCACCTCGCGGCTGTTCTGGGCGGTGATCGCCGTGATCGCGGAGGCACCATGCAGGCCGAACCAGGCGAAGGTCTTCAGATCGGCCTGGATCCCGGCGCCGCCGCCGGAGTCACTTCCCGCGATCGTCAGAACTGAGTTTCGTCTGTTCATTGGTCAGGCTATTCCTTGTGGGAAGGGTGCTGGCAGCCGGGTCGAGCTCGCGGACGATCTGGTGCACCGGCATTCGCTGCTGGAGACCCTTGAGCGGGAACTCGCCGAGCGGAAGTGATTCGAACTCGGTGGTCAGACGCTCGAACGTATTCTGCGAGATGACGACCTGGCCGGGCTTGGCGACTCCGCTCTCGAGGCGGGATGCGATGTTCACGGAGGTTCCGAGCACGGTGTAGTCGACGCGCTTCTCGGTGCCCACGTTCCCTACGACGGCCGGGCCGGAGTTGATGCCGACGCGGATCTGGACGGGAGGGAGCCCTTCCCTGACGCGCTCTTCGTTCCATTCGTCCACGAGGCTCCTCATCATCAGGCCGGCGCGAACGGCCCGCACGGCGTGATCTTCCTGAGCGAGCGGAGCGCCGAAGAAAGCCATCACCGCGTCACCGATGAACTTGTCGAGCGTACCGCCCCAGGTGAAGATGGCCTCCACTGCGCAGCTGAAGAAATTCGCGAGGAACTCGGATACCTCTTCAGGTTTCTTGGTTTCCGAGATGGACGTGAATCCACAGATGTCGGCGAACAGGATGGAAAGATCCGCGTTGCGGACTTCCTTCTCCTCGGCGGCACCGGCGCGGCGTACGATTTCGTCCACGACGGCCGGGGAGTGGTAGCGCTCGAGCTTCCCGCGGATCTTCCGCTCTTCCTCGATCTTTTCCGAAAGCTGTGCACGCTCGATGGCGACTGCCGCGAAGTTGGCCAGCGCGGTCAGCAGGTCGAGATCGTCTTCCGTGAATCGCCCGATGTGAATCGGCGAGTCGACCTGCACCGCTCCGATCACCCGGCCGCGATTCCACAGCGGAACGCACATCGCCGACCGGATGCCGTGGATGGCGATCGACTTTCCGCCAAGGAGCCGGGCGTCCTCGAGTGCGTTCGAGGTGAGCAGCGAAACCTGCTGCTCGGCGACCATCTTCAGGATCGTCCGCGAGATCGGAATCTCCTCGTCCGATCCTTCGCTGAACTTGGTCGTCCGCGGGATGGGATTCCCCTCCTCGTCGAACAGAACCAGAAGCCCGCGCTCGACCGGAAGATACTTGAAGATCAGGTCCATGACGGTGCGAAGCACCTGACTCAAGTCATCCGATTCGAGCAGCACCTTCGCCACTTGAACCAGGACGGCGAAGATCTTCTCGCGCGTGTCGGCTTTTCCCGGCGCAGCGGGCTGGTCGGGCTGGGGGGCGGCCTCGAGACCGAATTCCGAGTTGAAGTCCGAAATCCGGCGAATCACTGTGCCGGACATATTGTCGAACGGGCTCTCTTCGGAGAAACCGATCTCCGGAATCGACTTGATCTCGGCCTCCACGGAGCCGATCAGGAGCCGGTCACCCGCTTGAAGGGCCGCCTCGGGAGCCGACGATCCGTTGACCTTCACACCATTCGTGGAGTTGAGATCGACGAGCCACCACTGCGCGCCCCGGAGCTCGAAACGCGCGTGCCGCCTCGAAACCGACGGGTGATTGAGGACGACGTCGTTTCCCTCGATGCGACCGACGCTCACGGGACTCTCCCGGAGGTCGTACATTCTCGCGGTGCCGAGGTCGACGTAATGGAGCTGGAACTGGTCCATGCCGGATTCCCGGATTATATCCATTCACCCGACGCAGGGGGCGGGCCTGCTCCTGTATAATCCGCCCATCTCCGTTCGCAACCAGCAGACGAATCTCGGCCGGACCTGATGCAGAGAAACAGCCAAACTCCCTCTCCGGGTCGAAACGACGAAGTCTCTCTGCGTCTGGATATCGCCCAGCGCAGCGAGGTCGGCAAGGTTCGAACCGAGAATCAGGACTTCAGCCTCGTCTCGGGCGGTCCGGAAGGACCGGGTGGTGGAGCCCTCATGATCGTCGCGGACGGAATGGGGGGACATCGAGGCGGCGCAACGGCATCCCGCCTCGCGGCGACGACGGTGCAGGAGCGCTTCGCGGCAGGTTCGCTCGAGAATCCCGGCAAGGCGCTCTCCGCCGCCATCGAGCGGGCCAACCAGGCGGTGTTCGATCATGCGCAGGCCCAGCCCGACCTTCGCGGAATGGGCACGACGGTTTCAGTTCTTTACGCGCGCGCGAATCGAGCCTGGTTCTCTCACGTCGGCGATTCGCGCATCTACAGGCTCCGCGACGGGTCGCTGGAACAACTCACTCAGGATCATTCCGTGGTCGCCAGCATGGTTCGCGAAGGGTTGCTGACCGACGAGGAGGCTGCGGTCCATCCACGGCGAAACGTGCTGCAGCGATCGCTCGGTGTCGCACCCGACATCGAGATGGACAGCGGAAACGATCTCGAGCTGCAGCCAGGCGATACGTATCTGCTCTGCTCGGACGGACTGCACGGATTCGTGCGAGGCGAGTCGATCCGCGAGGCTCTCGAGCTCCCACCCGCGGAGGCGGTCGGCCGCTGCATCGATCTCGCCTACGAGGCAGGCGCGCCCGACAATGTCACCGCGGTCGTCTGCAGGGTCGAAACGGGACCGGGTGAACGCCCGCGCAGAAGAGGCCTGCGCTGGGGCTGGCTGCTGGTCGGGATCGGGTTTGCCGGCGCCCTGTTCTGGTGGTGGAGCCGCTTCGGTCAGGGCGCCGGGTTCTGAGATCCTCATGACCTCCCGGCTGCGCGCCGTCCTCCTGATCGCGATCCTACTCCTCGCCGGTTGCCGTGACGACGAACCGCTGCTCGCTCCCGTCCAGCGCACCGTTTACTCCGTCCGCCCCGCCGTGGTTCGCGTTCGCGCTTTCGCGACCGCACGCTTCGTCGTCGACCCGGCTGCCGCGGGCGCCGTTCACGACCGGATCGTGCGACGCGGCCTCGCCGAGCCGCAGGATTGGCCCACCCGTCCCGTCGAAGTCGACACCGGTGCTGGCGGCTCGGGCTCGGGGTTCGCAATCCATCCGGACGGCATCATCCTCACGAGCGGCCACGTTGTCAGCCTGGTCCGCGATCCGGCGGCCGTCCAGCACGAGCTCGCCCGCAACGGTGCCGCCGCGGCACTGCTGGCCCGCTACCCGATCGATTCGCTCCGAGCCCTCGAGCGCAGCTCCAACCTCGAGCCCCTCATCACGATGCTCGCCGGGGCAGGCTCGCTCCGCCAGATCCGCACATGGCGCGAGGTCGAGCTCTCAAACGGCCTGACCGCTCCGTTCTCCATCCTCGATTTCTCCCCCTCTCTTCAGGACCATGGCGACGATGTCGCCATACTCCGAATCGCCGCTCACGACCTTCCAACCGTCGTGCTGGGTGATTCTGACGCCGTCCGCATCCAGGACACCGTCCTGGTCTTCGGATTCCCCTCGGTCGCGAGCAGCACCGACCAGACCATCGGCGGCTGGCTCTCGCAGGAGACCGATCTCGAAACGACCGTCAACCGAGGCAGCATCACCGCCATTCGAAAGAACATCGCGAACGTGCCGGTCTTTCAAACCGACATCCCGCTCTACCCGGGGACCTCCGGGGGGCCGGTGACCGACCAGAATGGACGGGCGATCGGGCTCGTCACGTGGGGTCACGCGAGCGCCGACTCGATCCGATTCATCGTTCCCATCAACGTCGCCAGCGCCCGGCTCCGCAGCCTCGACATTCGGGTCGGAGAGAAGGGAAGCTTCTCGCCGAGGTACGCCGCTGCCCTCGAATCGATCGAGGCCGGACGCTGGCGCGCCGCCCACGGCCAACTCGAGAGAGCCGAAGAGGCCTTCTCGGGCAACCCGGACGTCGCTCGCCTCCGCCGCGATGTCCGCGGACGGCTGGGGGCCACCCCCTGGTGGAGAGAAACCTCGGCGGTGCTCGCCGCCTCCGTATTCTCGATCCTGCTGCTGGGCGCATTGATCGTCGCGGCCGTGCGGGGCATCACCCGTCGCCCGCTGGTGGTCGTCCGACAACCGGAGCCGGAAGCTGCGAGCTCGCCCGCCTCCTCCAGAGGAACGTTGATCGGGAAGCTGACGTTCCTGAACGGGCCCCGCGCTGGAGAACGCATTGGCCTTGCCGGCTCCGGGATCCGGATCGGAAGAGAGCCGAAGGATTGCGAGGTCGTGATCCCCGATCCGAGGATTTCCCGGCTGCACGCCGAGGTGCTTCGCGACGGCGGGAGAGTATTATTGGTCGATCGGAACTCGTCGAACGGCACCTGGGTAGGAGGGGAGCGCGTCGCTCACCACGAGCTCCGCGATGGTGACATCATCAATTTTGGAGGCCGAAACGCCATCGCGGTGGCGTTTCATCGGTGAACGTGGGAGACAAATTCTGCCCCCGGGGCCACAGGATCGACGCAAGCTGGGATCTTTGCCCGTTCTGCCCGCCCGAGGTGTCGACGGGGCAGATTCCGGTGGTCCGTCCGCGCGGAACCGGGCAAACGAATCCACAGGCCAAACGAGCCCCAGCCCAACGGGAGTCGCGTTCTCCGCGCTTATCGGATCCGATCACCGAGGGTGGCCCTCCTCCGAGCCGAACCGTGGCGGTTCCGAAAGGGTCGTTCGGGCTCGAGCCGGTGCGCTCCGGGCTCGTTGTCGGCTGGCTGATCGGCATCTCGACCCCGATCCGGGGTGAATCCTATTCGATCCGCATCGGAAAGAACACGATCGGGCGCGACCCGAGCTCGGACGTTCCGATCCCCGACGAACAGACGTCGAGTCACCATGCCGATCTCGTCTACCGGCCCGAGGAGCAGCGTTTCATTCTCATGGATCGCAACTCGACGAACGGCACGTACGTGAATGACGCGGAGATCGAACCGCGCTGCGACCTCGAACACCACGACATCATTCGGGTCGGCTCCCAGCGGCTCGTGTTCATCCGGCTGGACGTCTCCTGGACGGATCCGAGGCTGGCCCCATGATCGGCAGCGTGATTGGCAACTACCGCGTGGAACGGGACCTCTCGGAAGGGGGCATGAGCCACGTTTACGTAGGACGGACCGTGAGCGCGACTGCGCTTCTCCCGGAGGGGCACCTGGTCGTGCTCAAGGTGATGTCCGCCGAGCTCGCGGGCGAGGTCACCGCGCGCAAGCGCTTCGTGAAGGAAGCGAAGATCCTCTCTCAGCTCCGCCACCGTTACATCACGCGTTTTTACGAGTTTCTCGAGCGGGACGCCGGAGCGGTTCTCGTGATGGAGTTCGTCGACGGGCACCCGGTCGACAGGCTGATCTCGCAGCGGGGCGCGCTGAGCGTGGGAGACGCCCTGTCGATCTCGCAATGTCTGCTCGAGGCCCTCACCTACGCTCATGGCCGCGGGATCATCCACCGCGACATCAAGCCCGCCAACCTCATTCAGCAGAAAGCGGGCGGACTCAAGGTGACCGATTTCGGGATCGCGAAAATCAAGGAAGGAGCGGGCTCCGGCGCGACCGTCCTGACCAAGGCGGGATTCCTGCTCGGGACGCCCCATTACATGTCGCCCGAGCAGATCCGCGATCCGAAAGAAGCGGGAGCTTCCTGCGACATTTATTCGACGACGGTGGTCCTCTACGAGATGCTGACCGGATCCCTTCCGTTCACCCAGAGATCGCTTCCGAAGCTGATCGAGGCCATCTACAAGGGAGATAAGCCGGCGCCGAGCGAGCTTCGGCCCGCTCTCGACGCGGCGCTCGACGCGATCGTCCTGGCGGGAATGGTCCCCGATCCCAGGAAGCGCTACCAGACGGCTCAGGAGCTCCACGACGCGCTGGAGGGTTACAAACAGCGCATTTTCGCCGCCTCGCCCACCCCGGTCGCCGAAGATGATGCGACGGTCCGGACTTCCGGCTCCCCGCCTGCCCTCGACTGGCTGCTCGAGGGAGCCAGCGACAAGCACCACGTGAAGGGGGATAGCGCTCTCATCGGTCGCGACCGCTCCTGCGCCATCGTCGTCCCCCATCCCGCGGTTTCCCGGAGGCATGCGAGAATTACCGTCACAACGGCATCGTTCCTCATAGAAGACCTAAAATCTGCGAACGGAACGTACGTCAACAACGCGCGAGTCGAAAGCGCGAAACTGCAGCCCGGGGACATCGTCCGCTTCGGCGCCGACCCAGCCTGCAGCTATACGATCCGGTCTCGGAAACGGGACGAAGGAACCGACCCATGGCCACCACAGAACTGATCTGCCTCCGCTGCAAGACACCTCTCGATCCCCATGCGGAAGCCTGCCCTTCCTGCAGCGAGAAGGTGACGGATTTCCAACGCACCTATTCGACGCGGCTGATCGACGGGAAGTACCAGATCCTGGACCGGCTCGGAATCGGAGGGATGGGCGAGATCTTCAAGGTCCGCCACATTCACCTTGGCGAGCAACGCGTGATCAAGATCATGCGCGCCAACATCGCCGCCGATGAGCAGGCCCTCCAGCGATTCCTCTACGAGGCCCGGCTCGCCACCACGGTCAAGCATCCCAGCCTGGCCATGCTGTACGACTTCTCCACCCTCGACGATGGCTCCTACTACATGGTCTGGGAGTTCATCGACGGGGTGAACATCCAGAAGTGGATCTCCTCGAACGGGCCCGTCCCGGCGCGCCTGGCGATCGAGATCGCCATCCAGGCTCTCGGGGGTCTCGGCGCCCTCCACGAGATGGGGATCATCCATCGCGACATCTCCCCCGAGAACATCATGCTTTCCCAGGATCAGCGCGGAAAGCTGCTCGTGAAAGTCATCGACTTCGGCATTGCGAAGCAGCTTTCCGAAGGAGAGGGCGGCCAGGGGCTCACCCAGACCGGGATGTTCCTCGGGAAGCTCAAATACGCTTCGCCCGAACAGGCCGGCTTCATCAAGGAAGGCGAGCATCTCGATGCCCGCAGCGATCTCTACTCGTTCGGCATCGTGCTCTACGAGATGCTCGCCGGCCGCACGCCCTTTTTGGCGACCAATCCTCACGGCTACATCCTCAAGCATGCGACGGAGAAGCCGCTCCCGTTCTCCGAGATCAATCCGGACGTCGAGGTTCCCGCCGCGCTCGAAGGCATCGTCCTCAAGATTCTCGAAAAGGACCGCGAAGCGCGTCATCACGACACGGCGGCCCTGATCGAGGATCTCCAGTCGGTGCGACACTCCATTCCGCCGGAGTCGAAGTTCGGTCTGGGCGAGCGGATGATCACCCTCTCCGCGAGTCCCACGCTGGTGGACGGAAAGCCTTTCGCGGGCACGGGATCGACCCGGCAGTCGACCTCCGCCGACGCTGCCCCGACGGTCATCGAGAGCGGCGCCGCTCCGACGGTCGTCGGTTCTGGCGACGCCGCCGCGGTTCCGACCATGATCGACTCGCTGGGAGCGTCGGCCGCGCCGACCAGGGTCGAACCGAAGTTCGGCAGCCCGGCCGCGGCTACCGTCGTCGAGCGCAAGGGCGCCTTCGAGAGCGCCCGGAAGAAGCCGGTCGTCTGGATCGGCGCGGCTGCTGCTGCCCTGATCGTCGTGATCGTCGCCGGAGTCATGTTCTCCCGCGGCGGCGCCTCGACCGATTCCGCGACCGGAACCTCGATGGCCTCGATCACGGGCGCAACTCCGCTGACCTCGACCGCGCCTGGCGACCGGACGAGCGTCCTTCTGCTCACCGGAAGCCCCGGGCTGGAAATCCAGAATCTCCAGCACCTGGAGTCCGAGCAACCGGTCCAGCTGTCCGATGACGACCGGATCGTCCCGGTGCGCGTGGCGAACCTGATCGCCGGAACCTACGAGATCACGCTTCGCGACGGAGCAGGCCGGCCGGTCAAGCAGCGGATCAAGGTGGATCGCGGAGCTCCTGCGACGTACCATGCGGAAGTCGGTTCTCCAGTCGACCTCGATCAGGTCGTCGAGGACATTCTCAAACAATGATTCGTGTCCGCATCCTGATTGCCGCAGCGATGCTTCTCATCTTCGCCGCCGCACCGTCGGAGGCGGACTGGCTCGACGACTACGAGGCAGGACTCAAGGCCGCTCAGGGCGAGCAGTGGTCCGTCGTCGTTCAGAAGATGTCCTCGGCCATCAAGGCTCGGCCGAAGGAAAACGCCCGTCAGAGAACGACGGGGACCGGTTTCATCGCGTATCACCCCTACTATTACCGCGGTGTCGCGAACTTCGAGCTCGGTGACCTCGAGGCGGCGATCCGGGATCTCCGGCAGGCGAGCGGCCAGGGGAGCGTAAAGCTCGGTTCGGCGGAATCGCTGCTCGCGCGCGCGGAGATGCAGCTCGCCCAGCAGAGTCAGCCCGTGACGCCCACCACGACGGTCGCTCAGCAGCCCCCCGTCCAGCAGCCACCTCCGGTCACTCAGACCGCCGCACAGCCCCAGGTCGACCCGAACCTCGCGCCTGCGCGCTCCCGTGCGCGGGATGCTCTCGCCGCAGCCCGTGGCGCTCACGAAAAGGCCCGCCGCGCCCGCGCGGGATCGCAGCCGGAGTTCGCCGACGGAGAACGCCTCATGCTCTCGGCTCAGGAGCGCTCGGCACAGGCCGACACGACAACCGACTGGCTGGCGGTCGAACAGACAGCGAACCGGGCGCTCTCGACCCTGAATCTCGCGATCACGAAGAATCAGATCGCCCAGCAGAAAGCGGCCAGAGAGCCGACACAGGCGAAGGTCGCGACCGCGGCGACCGAGGACGCGCTCTCGCAGAAGCGGCTTCGGGTCCGTGCCGCGGTCGAGGCGTACTTCTCGGGAGACTTCACCCAGTCGATCCAGGCGTTCGACCGCCTCGCGAGCGAAGAGCGGGAGAACTCACTGCTGTGGGCGTTTCTCGGGGCTTCCTATTACTACAACTGGTACCTGAGCGGTCAGACCAACGAGCGGGAAGAACAGGCTGCGATCGACGCCTTCAAAAAGGCACGCCAGCACGGCAACGGCAGACTGGATGGACGCTACTTCCCGAAACGCGTGCAGGACTTCTTCGCCACCACGGTCCGGTAAGCGCTCCTTCGGCAACCGCTGCCGAAATGAAAAGCCCGGCTCGGAAGCCGGGCTTCTTTGATCGGATGCCGTGAGGGTCAGCTGACGATCGAAGTGACCGTCTCCTTGACGTCGGTTGCGGCTTCTTTCACGGTGTCGACCGCGCGACCGACGAGATTCTGAGCCTTCTGAATGACGCTTTTCTTCTTCGGACGCCGGGTCGTCTTCTTCACGCGAGCCTTTTTCGCTGGACCTTTCTTCGCGGTCCGCTTCGCGGCTGCCGGCTTTCTGGCCGCGGGCCTCTTCGCAACGACTTTTTTCGCGCCCGATTTCCGAGCGGATCGCTTCGCGGCCTTGCGGGCGGTCTTCTTCGCGGCGGGTCGCGCGGATTTCTTCGGAGCAGCCGGCCTCTTCCTCGAGGCTGCTTTCCTGGCCTTCGCCTTCGCGGGTTTCCTGGAAACCTTCCGCGACCTTGCGGGGGCGGCTTTCTTCACTGCTCTCTTCTTTTTGGAGGCCTTTTTGGTGGCCATAGGATCTCCTTCTCCTTTCGACGCCTGCAATCTCGACCCGTGGCAGTTAGGTTGCTTAGAGATGCAACCAACAGAATGTAGGCGAAGCTCGTGAAAATGTCACGCAGGAGAATGAACCGAAATACGCTGCTCGCGATCGCGGCGACGCCGCTCGTCATCGCGATTCAGGTCTTTTCGCTCTACCTGGGATGGCTGAATCACCGGATGTCCGAGGTACTCGTCGCCGAGCAGTGGAAGACGCCGACCCTGGTCTACGCCAATGGTGAGGCCGACGGCGAGCCGATCCTCGAACTGTACGGAAGCGACTGGCGGGCGACCGAGCCGGTGCTGCTCGACGAGATCCCGGACCACATCCCGAACGCCTTCATCGCGGCCGAGGATGTCCGTTTTCGCAGCCACCCGGGAATCGATCCGATCGGAATCGCCCGCGCGCTCGTGTCGAACGTCCGATCCGGCCGAGTGGGACAGGGAGGGAGCACGATCGACCAGCAGCTGGTGAAATCCCTTCTACTGAGCAGTGAGCGAACGTACCGGCGCAAGGCGATCGAAGCCATCCTCGCGATCATTCTGGATGTGAGGATGTCGAAAGACGAGATCCTCGAGGCCTACCTGAACGAGGTCTACCTGGGTCACCAGCGAGGGCACTCGATCCGCGGTCTGGACGAGGCTTCGCGACTCTTCTTCGACAAGCCGCCCGGGAAGCTGACCCCGGCCGAAGCCGCGCTGATCGCAGCCATCGTCCCCGCGCCGAACCGGGACACGCCGGAGAAGCGCCCGGAGATCGCGAAACAGAGGCGCAACCGGATTCTGGAGCGGATGAAGGATGAGGGGTGGCTCGACGAGGACCAGTACGCCGAGGCGCTGAAAAGCCGCGCGCGATTCACCGGAGGGAGTCTTCCTCAGACGCCATGGCGTCACTACCTCGATGCGTTACGCGCCGAGATCGCAGACCGCGCGGGCGAGGAAGCTCTCCGTCAGGGTGGGTTGCGCGTGGTCGCCACGATCAATCCCGACAAGCAGGAGGAGGCCGAGCGGGCCGTGCGCACGGGAACGCGCCGGCTGCGCGAGCGCTACGACTGGCTCGGCGGGACGGGAGACGATCGGGTGCAGGCGGCGCTTCTGTCGCTCGATCCCGAGACCGGCGGAGTGCGCGCCCTGGTCGGTGGCGCCGATCCGGGCTCGCGAGGACTGGATCGCACCTCGGCCATGAGGCGGCAGCCAGGCTCCGCGTTCAAGCCCTTCGCCTACCTGACCGCCATCGAGTCCCGAAACTACACCGCCGCCACGCTTCTCAAGGACACGCCCCTCCGCATCGAGCTCGCGCTCAACGACACATGGGAGCCGCACAACTACGACGAGCGATTCCGCGGCCGCGTAACCGTGCGGGAGGCGTTCGAGAAATCCCTCAACATCCCGGCCATACGTGTCAGTCGCGACGTGGGCCTGCGGAAGGTCGTGAGAGGCGCGCGCAAAGCCGGATTCGAGGGAGAGATCGACGCCGTCCCCGCTCTGTCGCTTGGAGTGGCTGGAGTCACCATGAGAGAGCTCGCTGGCGCATACACGCTCTTCCCGAATCTCGGGTCGCGCACGGAGCCGTTCCTTCTCGCCGAGTTGCGCAACCGTCAAGGCAAGGTTCTCTACCGTCACGACCCCGCAAAGATCGAGGTCACGTCACCCGATGTCGCCTACGTCATGCATTCGCTGCTACGGGGGGTCGTGCGCCGGGGAACCGCGAGCCGCCTGAGTCGCTATGGGCTTTCTCACGCCGCCGGCAAGACCGGCACGACGAGCGACTACCGCGACGCCTGGTTCGCGGGCTATACGCCCGACCTCGTCACGGCCGTCTGGGTCGGGACCGACCGCGGAGCCCCGCTTCGACTGTCGTCGGCCGAGGCGGCCATCCCGATCTGGGGAACTTACATGAGCCGGATCGAGACGAGCCGAGACGAGATCGAAGCGCCCGAGGGAATCGTCTTTCGAAGCATCGACCCCCAGTCGGGGTGGGTCTGGGCCGAAGGATGCCCCGGCCCTCGCCGCGAAGTGTTTCTCTCGGGGACCGCTCCCACCCGGGAGTGCCCGCGTGGCCTGCTCGGCCAGATCGCGCGCCGAATCCTGTTCGATGAAGAGTCGTTCGACGAGCCGGCCGCGATCACGTTCGACAAGTTCCGCCGCTGGGCTCATGAGGTCGACCAGAACCGCCAGCGCATGGAGAGCTTCTTCGCCCGCATTCGCAGGGTGTTCAGCGACGACGACTGAGACTCTTCAGGTCCGCCCCGCGTCAGTCCGCGGCCGGGCAGGACGCGCGCTGCGGCTCCAGTTCCCGGTGCGAAAGGTTCATGAGAGGAAAGCTCTCCCACCCCTGGTAATCGTAGTGCCACCATTCGGATCCGAGCGCCTGGAATCCCTCGGCTTCCATCGCCTGACGGAGAATCGCCCGGTTCTGCAGAGCGGCGATCGGCAGATCCGACGCCTCGTGCCCCGCCGCGGAAGTGAAATCGTCGTAGGGAGTCGGCATCGGAAGCTCCTCCCCCGTGGCCAGGTCGATCAAAGTCACGTCGACGGCCGCGCCGCGGTTGTGCCTCGATCCCTTTGCCGGGTCTGCGACGTAGTCGGGATCGCGGATCGCCTCCCACATCGCAACCGTTACCGAGTAGGGGCGGTACGCATCGAAGACCTTCAGGCCGATGCCCCTCGGCTCGAGAGAGGTCTGAACGCGGGCGAGCGCGAGCGCGACATCGCAGCGGGCCCACGCCTCCGGCTGCGGATAGAGCCGCGTCTTCATGAAGTTGTCCGTCGTCGCATAACGGATGTCGAGCTGGATGTCCGGAGCCGCGTGAGTCACCGGGACGAGGACATGCCCCGGATCGGACACGACGAGCCGGTGGTAGAGCCGCGCATCCGCGACGACGGACAGACCGTACTCATTCGCCGGGATTGCCGTTCCCCCGTGCGAACAGGCGAGAACGAGGAGGGCGAGAAGCGGGCCGCAAGGAAATCGTCGATTCATCTGCTCTCTCCGGCCGGCCGCAACGCCGGGATCGGCATCCCCTGGCTCACGAACATATCGAAATCCCGGGCCGGAATGGGGCGGCTGAAAAGGTAGCCCTGGACGCGGGGGCATTCTCTCTGAAGAAAGAAAGCGAGCTGTTCCTGCGTCTCGACACCTTCGGCGACCAGGGTGAGGTTGAGGGTCTTCGCCATCGAGATGACGGCGGTTGCAATCGCGGCATCTCCGGGGTCGTCGGTCACGTCCCGGACGAACGACTGGTCGAGCTTCAACGTATCGATCGGAAACCGTTTGAGGTAGCTGAGTGAGGAGTAGCCGGTCCCGAAGTCGTCCACAGCGATTCTGACTCCGAGCCGCTTGAGCTCCCAGAGCGTCCGAATGCTGTTCTCCGCATTCTGCATCGTGTTGTTCTCGGTGATCTCGACCTCGAGTTGATGGGCCGGAAGGCCGCTCTTTTCGAGGGCATCCCGAACACGGTCCACGAGATCGGGCTGCTGAAACTGCCGTTCCGAGAGATTGACCGCAACGCTGAGATCGACGCCGTGTCGGGATTTCCACTCGGTCGCCTGGCGGCAGGCTTCACCGAGGACCCAGTCCCCGACCGGAATGATCAGCCCCGAGCTCTCCAGCGCCCCGATGAAGTGATAGGGAGTCAGAATTCCCTGAGACGGGTGCCGCCAGCGGAGAAGCGCTTCCGCCCCACAGACACGCCAGCTCGGCAGGTCGATCAGCGGCTGGTAGTAGATCTCCATCTCGCCGTTCTCGAGGGCCCGGCGAAGCAGGTTTTCGCGCGCCAGTCTCTCGAGAGCGCGAGCGTTCATGGCAGGCGCGTAAATCTGGTAGTTGTCCCGCCCATGGTCCTTGGCCCGGTACATCGCCGTGTCGGCATTCTTGACGAGCGACTCCGCGTCGGCGCCGTCAGCGGGGTAAAAACTGATGCCGATGCTCACGGAAACGTAGAGCTCGTGGTCGCCGATCGAGAATGGTTTCTTGACCGCGGCGAGCAGCTTCTGCGCGATCTTGGCCGCATCCTCCGCGTTCTCGATCCGCTGGCACAGAATCGTGAACTCGTCGCCCCCGAACCGCGCGACGGTATCTTCCGCACGCACGCAATGGCGGATCCGCTGCGCGAGATTCTTGAGCAACGAATCGCCGTGTGAATGACCCAGCGTGTCGTTGATGTCCTTGAACCTGTCGACGTCGAGGAAGAAAACCGCGAGATTCTGATGTCTGCGCGCGCAATGCGCGACCGCGACGATCAGCCGGTCGATGAACAGGGGGCGGTTGGGAAGTCCCGTCAGCGCGTCGTGATAGGCGAGATGCTCGATCTCGTTGCTCGCCAGAATGGCGGCCTGACGCTCATCCTCGAGCAGGCAGGTGATCATGCCGAGCCCGAGAAGGCTCTGGAGGACGAAATCGAGGTAGGCCAGATATCCGAGGTAACCGCGGGCGAGGCCCGTCATGGCGATCACGGCGTAGTGCGCATGCTGGACCCCGTAGAGAACCAACCCGAGGCCGACGAGGGCGAAACCGAGGCCGCGGTCCGCCTCGCGCCTGCGCAGCACGAAGATGCCCGTCCCGATGAGCAGGACCGCCGCGACGAGCGCCTGGAGAGAGACCCGAATCAGATACCGCTCGCGGCCGGCCCCGGGATCGAACGCGAACATCAGGGGGAGAACGACTCCCGCGATCGCGAGCGCCCAGAGAAACCGGCGGGTCGCCCGCAGCCGAACCGGCC
>JBHEOL010000374.1:0-17696 GCA_046261635.1 Thermoanaerobaculia bacterium
CTTCTCGAGGATGCTCCGGTGCCGGCTCCTCTCGCCGCTCGACTCGTCTACGGCCTCCACATCCTCGGTCTGACGCGCGCACGCCGCTCGAAGACGATGAAGGTGCAGTTCCGCACGCGGGGCGAAGGAAGAGCCTGAAGAACAAGTCAGAAGGCAGAAGGCAGAAGTAAGAGCAACGGCAAACCCAGCCCTCAGGACGGCGGCTGTCGCGCCGCGGCTAGAAACTCCCTCAGCCCGTCGATCCACTGCGCGGGGCGGCGGCCGGTCAGAGCTTCGTACTTCTCGGTCGAGAGCACCGAGTACTTCGGGCGGCGCGCGGGTCGCGGGAACTCGGCGGTCGAAACCGGTTCGACGACGACTCCTGGCTTAGCGATCCCGACGATCTCCTTCGCCAGGTCGAACCAGGTACATGCTGGCGCGTCCGCGTAATGAACGATGCCGCGGGCGCTTTCATCCTCCCGAGCGAGCCGGGCGAGGGCGACGAGCGCTTCCGCGAGATGAGGCGTCCATGTAGGGCGGCCGCTCTGGTCGTCCACGACGCGAAGCGCGCTTTTCCCCGCATCGATCTGGCGGAGGATGGCGGCGGGAAAGCTCGGACCGCGGTGGCCGAAAAGCCAGGAGGTCCTCACGATGAGATGCTGTTTGGCCATCGCGGCATTTTTCTCGCCGAGAAGTTTCGATCGTCCATAGGCGGAGACCGGCGCGACCGGAGCGTCGACGGGGTACGGAATCCGTGCCGTTCCGTCGAAGACGAAATCGGTCGAGATCTGGACGAGCAGCGCCCCTTCGCGGTTCGCAGCATCAGCCAGAATGCGGACCGCCTCGCCGTTGACCCGATCCGCGAGACCCGGATTCGCCTCGCAGTCATCGACCTTCGTGTAGGCCGCGCAGTTGAGGATCACATCGGGCCGCGCCTGGCGCACGAACTCATGCACGTCCGCCGAGGTGATGTCGAGCTCCTCCTTCGAGGCTGCCACCACCGGCTCCCCCGAAGCTTCAAGCAGCTCCACGACATCCGAGCCCGTCATGCCTCCCGCCCCCGTCACCATCCAGCGCATCGTCACTCCTCTTCCGCCGACGCATCGTCGGACCGCTCCATCGTTTCATGCGGAGCGTCCTCTCGGATCGCGTGGAGCAAAGCCTCGAGATTTCCTTCGGCTCCCTTGATCGGGCTGTCGATCACGCCGACCACGCGAAAACCTTCGTGCGCGGCGGCGCTCTCGACCTCCGCGATGACTCTCGCGCGGACGGCCGGGTCGCGCACGATGCCACCCTTGCCGATCTCGCCCTTCCCCGCCTCGAACTGAGGCTTGATCAGGGCGACGAGCGCTCCGCCGGCTTTCAGTATGCGAGCCGCCGCCGGGAGGATCAGCCGGAGCGAGATGAACGACACGTCGATCGAGACGAGGTCGAGGGGAGATTCGAAGTCCTCCGCCTGCAGGTAACGTGCGTTCGTCTTCTCGCGGTTGACGACCCGGGGATCCTCGCGGAGTTTCTGGTCGATCTGCCCGTAGCCGACATCGACCGCCCAGACGCGCCGCGCCCCGCGCTGGAGCAGAACGTCGGTGAATCCACCGGTCGAAGCGCCGAGATCGGCGCAGTCGAGGCCGGAGGGGTCGATCTCGAAATGATCGAGAGCTCCGGCGAGCTTCATCCCTCCGCGCCCGACCCAGGGATGCTCGAGCTCCTGGATCTCGAGCCGGTCGGTCGCGGTGACGGCCGAACCCGGCTTTTCGGCGAATTCACCGTTGAGGAGAACGCGCCGCGCCATGATCAGGGCCTGGGCCCGAGCCCGGGTCGGAACCAGGCCGCGCTCGACGAGCGCCACGTCGAGCCGTGTCCGTGAAGCCCGCGCGGCCACGCCGTCCCGTCAGGCCGTCGAGGCCCGCTGGCCCGAGGCCGTTCCGAGAAAGGCCCGGAGCCGGGTCGCGATCCCGTCGGCGTGAAGATCGTACTGAGCCCGCAGGGTCTCCTGTCCCCCGTGCGAGACGTACTCGTCGGGGATGCCGATTCTCTGCACCTCGAATCCCGTGAGGCCGAGCTCTTCGCAGCGCTCGAGGACCGCGGAGCCGAACCCGCCGGCGAGCGAGCCCTCCTCCACCGTGAGGATCTTCGCTCCCGGTTTGCAGAATCTGCGGATCAGGTCGTCGTCCATCGGCTTGATGAAGCGGGCGTTGATCACGGCGACGCGGATGCCTTCCTTCTCGAGGGCCTCCGCGGCATGGACGGCGGGCCAGACTTCGTTGCCGATCGCGAAGATCGCGGCGTCCTTCCCGTCGCGCATGATCTCGCCCTTGCCGATTGGCAGGCTCTTCATCTCCGCATCGATAGCGACGCCCTCTCCCGCTCCACGCGGGTAGCGAAGCGAAGTCGGATGCCCGCTCTCGAAGGCAGTCTTGAGCATGTGCCGCAGCTCGTTCTCGTCCTTCGGGGCCATGCAGATCATGTTCGGGAAGACCCGCAGATAGGCCATGTCGTAGATGCCGTGATGGGTCGGCCCGTCGGCCCCGGCAATGCCCGCCCGATCGAGAGCGAAGACCACCGGGAGATCCATGATCGTCACGTCGTGGAACACCTGGTCGAACGCACGCTGGAGGAAGGTCGAGTAGATTGCGGCGACCGGCTTCATCCCCTGGGTTGCCAGGCCTCCGCTGAATGTCACGGCGTGCTCCTCGGCGATCCCGACGTCGAACATCCGGTCCGGAAAGACTTTCGCGAACTTGTCGAGACCCGTTCCCTCGGGCATGGCGCCCGTGATCGCCACGATTCGCTCGTCCTTCTGGCCAAGCTCGATCAGTGCCTGGGCGAACACCGCGGTGTAGTTCGGCGGGGAGACCTTGTCGCTCTTCTTCACCTCGCCCGAGAGGATGTCGAACGGCGTGACCCCATGCGACCAGATCGGCTTCGCCTCGGCCGGCGTGTAGCCCTTCCCCTTCTTCGTGATGACGTGAAGGAGGATCGGCCCCTCGTGGTCGCGGTATTTCTCGAAGAGATCGAGCAGCAGGTTCATGTCGTGACCGTCGTAGGGCCCGACGTACTTGATCCCGAGCTCCTCGAACAGCAGCCCGGGAACCACCATGTGCTTGAGCACTTCCTCGACGTCCGAGGCCATGTCGTGGATCTTCGTTCCCACGACCGGGATCCGCTCCATCACGCGCTTGGCTACGTCCTTGAGGGCGTGGTACTTCTGCCCTTTGATGATCTGGTTCAGGTATCCCGAGATCGCCCCGACGTTCGTCGAGATCGACATGTCGTTGTCGTTGAGGATGATCATCAGATCGCGCTTGAGATGACCGACCTGGTTCAGCCCTTCGAATGCGAGCCCACCCGAGAGCGCCCCGTCACCGATGACGGCCACGACTCGGTAGTCCTTGTCGGAGAAATCGCGCGCTACGGCGATGCCGAGAGCCGCCGAGATCGAGGTTGAGGCGTGGCCCGCGTTGAAGACGTCGTAGATCGATTCCTCGCGCTTACAGAACCCGGAGATCCCGTTGTGCTGGCGGATCGTGTGGAACCGGTCGCGCCGGCCGGTGATCAGTTTGTGGGGGTACGACTGGTGCCCGGTGTCGAACACGATCTGGTCGAGCGGCGTGTTGAACGCGTAGTGGAGCGCCAGGGTCAGCTCGACCACCCCGAGGTTGCCGCCGAAGTGTCCTCCCAGCTGGGAAACGACGTCGATCACCTGGTCGCGGATTTCCTTGGCGACCTGGGGCAATTGTGCGCGGTCGAGCTTGCGCAGGTCATGGGGCGTGTCGATTGAGTCGAGCAGTCTTACCATCAGATCCTCGCCCGGAGCGGGCTCTGCCGCTAGGAGCGGCGTGCGCCAATGTAACGCGCCAACGGCACCAGATACTCCGGGCGGCCGATCATAGCAGCACTCGCTTCGGCCGTTTTCACCAGCTCATCCACTCTGGTTCGTGCGGCCTCCGCCCCGAGCAGCGCCGGCCAGGTGAGCTTTCCCTGCGCCACATCCTTGCCGGCCGTCTTTCCGAGCGTCTCGGCAGACCCTTCGAGGTCGAGAAGATCGTCGACGATCTGGAAGGCGAGCCCGATCGCTTCGCCATAGGCCCGGAGGTGGGCCAGCCTCGCCTCGTCCGCACCGGCCAGGATCCCACCGAGCTCGAGGGAGGCGGTCAGAAGGCGCCCCGTCTTGTTGCGGTGGATGAATGCGAGCTCGTCCACGAGGACGGCTCGATCTTGCGTGCGCGTCTCGAGTGATTCGGCCTCGAGGTCGGCCACCTGCCCCCCGATCATGCCAGCCGAGTCGACGGCGCGGGCCACGATGCGGGCCGCCTGCAGTTGTCGCCCGGGGTCGACCCCCGCCACCGGTTCGGACAGCCAGCAGAACGCTTCGGTCAGCAGAGCGTCGCCCGCGAGGATCGCCAGTGCTTCTCCGAATACGACATGGGTGGTCTTGCGGCCGCGGCGGAGATCGTCGTCGTCGAGCGCGGGAAGGTCGTCGTGAACCAGGGAGTAGGTGTGGATGAGCTCGAGCGCGCAGATCGGGCGGAGCAACGGAACCGGGTCGACCCCGCACGCGTCGGCGGCGGCGATGGCGAGAATCGGCCGCAGCCGCTTTCCTCCGCCGAGGACGGCGTAGCGCATCGCTTCGTGAATCGAGGCGGGACGGCGGTCGGGAGGCGGCATCTCCCGGTCGATGGTCTGTTCGACCAGGGCGCGCCAACGCTCGAGCTGGGGTTTCAGATCTTCGGACATCGTTCGCGAGAGCTCAGAACTCGGGAGTGGGAGGCCCGTCGTCCTCGTCGTCTTCCAGCGGCTCGGACGGCTCGCCCGCGAAGGGCTCGGTGACGGGCTCTCCACGGGCATCGGAGAGGATCAGCTCGATCTTCTTCTCGACCTCTTCCAGTTTCTCGTGGCAGAAGCGGGAGAGGCCGATCCCTTCTTCGAAAAGCTTCAGAGAATCATCGAGAGAGAGCTCTTCCGTCTCGAGTCGCTGAACGATCTTTTCGAGCTGCTGAAAGGCTTTCTCGAAGTCGTTGGAACGGGGTTTTGCCATCGGCCCTCGATGATCTCACAACCTGCCGGAGAGTGGCGAAGCGTCAGGACTCCTCTTCGTGTCCGGGAACGGGCCAGAGGGACTCGACCCCGAGGGTGCGTCCATCGACGGTGCACTGAAGGCGCCCTTTGCGGACCTGCACCTCGATCGGCTCTCCGATCGCCACCGTGGTGGCATCCTGGATCGGACGGCGTCCGCGCCGCAGCGAGAAAGCGATGGCATAGCCGCGGGCGAGGACCGAGAGAGGGGAGACGGCCTGGAGCGTATTGACCGCCGACTCGAGCCTGCGGCGGGAGCCTGCGACGTTGGCGCGGGCCGCGACGGCGAGCCGCTCACCCACGAGGGCGAGATAGCGCTTCCGATCGGCGAGGGCCAGCCGTCCGGGAAAGCGGGCGAGCGGTTCGCGGACGGCGTCGAGCCTTCGCCGCAGGACGCGGGCGTGCCCGCCTAGAAGGCGGTACAGCGACACGCGCCTCTGCTGCAGTTCCTGTCGCTGGCGCCGGATGCGGCCGGGAACGCGGCCGATACCGTCCGTAGAGGAGAGGTGCCTCAGCTCGGAGCGGTAGTGGCGGACGCGCCGGTCGATCACGTTCCGGACTCTCCGAACCGCCCCGTCGATCTGGTCGCAGATCTCGGCCTTTGCGCGCACGACGATTTCGGCCGCGGCAGACGGGGTCGGTGCCCGCAGGTCGGCGACGAAGTCGCAGATCGTGAAATCGACCTCGTGGCCCACCCCGGAGATCGTCGGGATCGCGCAATCGGCGATCGCGCGCGCGACGACCTCCTCGTTGAACGGCCAGAGGTCCTCGATCGACCCTCCGCCGCGGGTAATGATGATCGCGTCGTGGCGATCCCAGCGCGAGAGATTCCGGATCGCGGAGGCGATCTCGTCGGCGGCCGCCGTTCCCTGCACTCGGACGGGATAGATCTGGATTTCCAGACCGGAGAAGCGCCGGCCAATCACATTGAGGATGTCGCGGATCGCGGCGCCCGTCGGCGAGGTGACGATTGCGATCCGCTGCGGCAGCATCGGAATCGGCTTCTTGCGCGCCGCATCGAAGAGTCCCTCGGCGGCGAGCTTCGCCTTGAGCTGCTCGAACGCGAGCTGCAGGGCGCCGATCCCCGCCGGCTCGGCCGTGTCGGCCATCAGTTGAAACGAGCCGCGCGCCTCGTAGATGTTCAGCCGCCCCCGGAGGAGAAGCTTCTGGCCGTTCTCGATCCGGAAACGGATCTGGCGGACCCACATCCCGAACATCACGATCGAGAGCTGCGCCTTCGCGTCCTTGATCGAAAAATAGAGGTGCCCGGCCGAGGAGCGCGTGAGGTTCGAGACCTCCCCCTCGACCCAGACTTCACGGAAGCGCGAAGAGAGCTCGCTGTTCACCGAGGCGATCAACTCGGCGACGCTCCAGACGCGGCGTTCGCGATCCGGGCGGGAAGGGGAGGAACTCATCGGGAGAGTCTGTAACGCGAAGAAGGGGGAGTCAATGCAGGTGCTCACGAAGCGGATCAGCAAGGCAGGCGAGCCCGCGGTGACTGCCACGTTTCGCGCGCGCCTGGTCGGCCAGCAAGGGCCCTATTCGCCCCATTTCGCCAGCAGCGCCTGCGCCTGCTCCTGGGCTTCCGCGTCTTCGACTGCGAAGGCAGGATCGACCGGATCCTGCACGACGCTACGCAGAAGGGCGACCGCCTCGGGCCGATCCGCCTTGCGGTGCGAGGCCAGCGCCTCGGCGAGGAAGATCCTCGTCAACTTGTTCTCCGGCCCGAGCTCGAGCGACGCGCGAAGATGCTGGACCGCTTTCGCGTCGGAAGCCCAGCCCGTGATGAAGGGAATGCGCGGAGTCTGGTGGTGAAGCCTCCCGAGCACGCGAGCCCCTCCCCCGTCCTCGATTGCCGGATCGATCATCATCGCGAGAGTCGTCTCGCGAAGGATCCGATCGGCGGCGCCCTGGCGCACCGCCGGGATCTTGCCGAAGGCCTGGGCCCATTCGCCCCAGGCGACCGCGTCCCAGTAGAGGAACTCACCCGCATGCGGGATCGTGCGCAGTGTCGTGGCCACGATGGCCTCTTTTCCCTTCATGACCGAGCCGGCCTCCTTCGCGGCAAGGGCTCTGTCGAGCTGCGCGAGGCCTGCCTCACCGACCTGGCGCGCCCGATCGAAGATCACTCTTTTCTGCTCCACGTCCTGAGCCACGTACGCTCCCTTGAATCGGAGAGCGCGCATCAGCTTCCAGCGCGTTTCGAGGCTCTCGGGATGATCGTGCAGCGCGGTGCCGTAGGCATTGATCACGGCATCGGCCGGTTCCTCTGCCGCGCGGGACTCCAGCGCCCCCTCGGCGCGGAGAAGCCAGAGCCGATCGCCCTCGTCGGTCTGCCCCCTCAGAGGAGCGACGAATGAAAGTAGAAGTACGAGAGCAGCGCTGAGACGTAACGTCATTATGGATCCCCGTTCGGATTGGTCGCGCCGATCATGTCACGAGGCGCAGTGAAGCGTTGAACGGGAGCCAAGGGGCGGGGATTCCGTCGCAACCCGCCGTGTCGCACCCCGCTCGCGAGCCGGAAGGATGCGACCACGGATAGAATCCATCCCGTGAAAGTCGCATTCTTCGGAACTCCCGAGTTCGCGGTTCCCTCATTACGGGCGATCCTCGACTCCAACCACGACGTGGTTCTCGTGGTCGCGCAACCCGACCGGCCCGCCGGCCGCGGGATGAAGCTCCGTAAGCCGCCGGTTGCAGAGCTCGCGATCGAGCAGCGGATTCTCCTCGTTCAGCCGCCTCGCATCCGCGGGGAGGAAATGCTCGAGACGATCCGCGCGAGCGGGTGCGAGCTGGCGGTCGTGGTCGCTTACGGAAAAATCCTTCCCGCCGCGCTGCTGGAGATCCCGCCCCACGGCTTCATCAACGTTCACGCTTCTCTGCTGCCGAAGTATCGGGGGGCGGCGCCGATTCAGCGGGCGATCGAGGCTGGTGAGCGGATGACCGGCATCTCGATCATGCGGATCGACGAACAACTCGATCACGGCCCTGTCTTCGCGATGGCGGAGGTTCCGATCGGGCCGGACGATCGGGCACCTGCCGTTGCCGCGAAGCTCGCCGCCGTCGGTGGACGGATCCTGGTCGAGCAACTCGATCGAGTCGAGGCGGGGACGGCTGTAGAGACGCCCCAGGATCACGCGGCTGCCACGCATGCCGCGAAGATCGAGAAGAGCGAGGGAAGGGTGGATTGGGAAAGCAGCGCTAAGATCCTCTACGACCGCTTCCGCGCCTTCGATCCCTGGCCGGGGCTCCACACGGAGATCGCCAGAGAAGCCGTGAAGCTTTCGGACATTGCTCCCGCGGACGAGGAGGGGACGGCTGGAACCGTGCTGCGGTACGGCGAGGACGCCGTCGTCGCGTGCGGCGCCGGTGCCCTCCGGCTTCAGTTTTTGCAGCGTCCGGGGAAAAGGCCCGCGCCGGCGGCCGGCGTCCTGCGCGGGCTCGGGATCCGCCCGGGAGACCGGCTCGCGTGAACGAGCGCGAGCGGGCCTGGCTGGCGCTCAGACGCATCGAGCGAACCGAGGCGCGGGCAGATTTCGCGATCGAAGCGGAGGTTGAAAACGAGCAGGAGCGGGGATTTCTCCGCACGGTCGTGCTGGGCGCCCTGCGTAACCGCTCGAAACTCGACTATCTGATCGAGAAGCTGACGAAGAGGAACATCGAGTCGATCGACCCCGACGTGGCGACTCTTCTGAGAACCTCGCTCTACGAACTGCTCGAAATGAGATCTCCCGCGTACGCGGTGGTGAACGAAGCGACCGGAATCGCGGCGCGGCGGTTTCTCAGGGCGAAGGGGTTCATCAACGGAGTGCTCCGTTCGGCGAGCCGGACTCCTCTCGAATCGCTGTTGCCCGAGGACGATTCACCGCGATCGATCTCGGTGCGGACGGGTCATCCGGAGTGGCTCCTGAGGAGGTGGATCACGCAATTCGGGGCCGAGCGCGCGATCAGGATCGCTGAAGCGGACCAGGAAGCGTCATGGCCCGACCTGCTGGTGAACACGAGGCGGATCTCGCTCGACGAGGCCTCGGCCCGTCTCGAGTCGAAGGGGATCGAGCACACGCGCTCACCGCTCGGGATTCCCGTCCTCCGGCTTCGTTCTTCCACGGTGCCGGTTGCGGACGAGATCGCCCGGGGATTGTTTCACGCGATGGACGAGGGGAGCGCGCTCGTCGCAACCCTCATTCGCGAGGGATCGAGGGTGGCGGACCTCGCGGCGGCCCCCGGAGGGAAGACGCTGGTCCTCGGGATGCGGAACTGCCGGGTGACGGCGAGCGACGTTTCGATGGCGAGGCTGATGACGCTGCGCGCGGCGGCGGCGCGCTTTCTGGACGACCAGCCCGCGATCGTGGCGGGCGATGCGACGCGGGTTCCATTCAGGTCGCGCTTCGATGCGGTGCTGCTCGATGCGCCGTGCAGCGCCACGGGGACGCTCAGAAAGAACCCGGAGGCGCGCTGGCGGACTGAAGAGAAGGATCTGACCCGTTACGCACGAGCGCAACTGGCGATGTTGAACGCATCGGCCTCGATCGCCGGCTCCGAGATTCTCTATTCGACCTGTTCCCTCGAGCCGGAAGAGAATCGCGAGGTGGCCGGGAAGTTTCTCGAAACGCATACGGATTTCGAGCCGGGAGCGATGGTCGAGAGAGTGCCGGAGATGCTGCGCTCTGCCGTCAAAGGGAGCGAGCTGTCTCTGACGCCCGAGTACGGAACCGATGGGTTCACGGTGACGCTTCTGACCCGCAGAAAGTGAGCGAGAAGCAGGCGAAGCAGACGAAGAAACGAGCGGAACGGCGCGCATCGTGAAATGCGATGAAAAGCGCGTAAAAGCGCGGAACTTCGCGCTTTTCTCGTTGACAATCACCATTCGTTCTCTTAGATTGCTCCATTAGTCCGCACGACACTTCATCGTTTCATCAGGAGGGTGTTTTATGGCAGGAAAAGCTGACGTCGTCAGCGCGATCGCGGAGCAGGCGGGAATCTCGAAAAAAGAGGCTACCGCTGCCTATGACGCGTTCGTCGAGTACATCGCCGAGACATGCCAGAGCGGCGAGCGTTGCTCCGTACCGGGGCTGGGAAGCTTCACGGTGAGCGAGCGCAAGGCCCGTACCGGCCGCAATCCGCGAACCAACGAGACCATTCAGATTCCGGCCAGCCGCAATGTGCGATTCAAGGCCGGGAAGGATCTCAAGACTTCCCTCAATACCAAGAAGCGCGGCCGTAAGTAACTCGAAGTTTCGCTCTGCAGGAAAAGACGCTCTCTGTCGAGGGCGTCTTTTTTCTTGGGAACCACGGTCATCGGCCGCTACGCCAGCCAGGGCCTCGGCACGAAGATCTTCTCGTACAGACCGATCGCGTACCGATCCGTCATCCCCGCGATGAAGTCGAGCGTCAGCCGGTCCACCGGCTCTCCCGACTCGAGGTCGAGATACCGCTCCGGGTGCGAATGAACGTGCTCGAACAGCGCGGTCAGCATTGCCTGCGCCTTTTCGAACTCGTCGCGAACCGCCGGCGTCAGATACATGTTCTCGAACATGAACGTCCGCAGATCCTCGAGCGCGCCATAGACCTCGGGCGTCATCGCGACCTGCTCGTAATCGATCGCCAGCGTCGCTTCGATCACGTCCTTCACCATCGTCGCGATCCTCGCGCTCGGCCGCTGTCCCAGGACTTTTCTCACACCCTTCGGCAGATCGCGCTCCCGCAGCAGCCCTGCCCGGATCCCGTCGTCGATGTCGTGGTTCACGTAGGCGATGATGTCCGAGATCCTCACGATGTCGCCCTCGAGTGTCAGCGCACGCGCTTTCGGCCTCCGCCGGAGCAGTTCGCCCTTCTCGCCCTTTGAATGCTTGAGAATCCCGTCCCTCACCTCGATCGTCAGATTCAGCCCTCGCCCCTCGTTTTCCAGTTTCTCCACCACGCGCACCGACTGACGGTAGTGATTGAATCCGCCGCGGACGAGCTTGTTCAGCGCCGCCTCGCCCGCGTGTCCGAACGGGCTGTGTCCGAGGTCGTGCCCCAGCCCGATCGCCTCGGTCAGCACCTCGTTCAGCCTCAGCGCTTTCGCGATCGTTCGAGCGATCTGGGTCACCTCGAGTACGTGCGTCAGCCGCGTCCGGTAGTGATCCCCCTCGGGCGCCAGAAAGACCTGGGTCTTGTGCTTCAGCCGCCGGAACGCCTTGCAGTGGATGATCCGGTCCCGGTCCCTCTGGTAGGAGGGGCGGATGTCGTCCTCCCGCTCGGCCACGTCGCGCCCACGCGTCTCCGCGCTTCGCGCCGCCTGCGGAACGAGGGTCTGGTCTTCGAGCTGCTCGAGCATCTTGCGGATCTTCATGGGAGGATTCTAGTGCTGCCGCGTCCCGGTCGGCGCAGTCTGGTGCGCTTCGGCCGTTCCCACCCCAGCATCTTGTAGTCCCCTCTTCGGCGCCCCCTCTTTTCCCCGCGCGACTCTACGTATAGTGGGACTTGTGGAAGCTCCGCGACGGTAGAATCACGGGATGAGCGAGTTCGAAGGAAAGACCGTCCTGATCGTCGGCGCGTCGAGCGGGATCGGCCATCGGGCCGCAGAGCGGTTTCTCGCCGCCGGTGCGAACGTCGGGGTGATGGCGAGGCGCGAGACGTTGCTCCGTGAGCTCGCGGTCCGGAGCGATCGCGATCGCACGCTCGTGCTCGCTGGCGACGCATCGAAGTCAGAGGACGTGGAGCGGTGCGTCGCCGCGCTCGAGGAGCGGTTCGGGCCGGTGGCGATCCTTCTCACCTGTCCCGGCCTGGTCGATCCGCGGCCGATCGCCGAAACGACGGATCAGCAGTGGGAGGAGTCGATTGCCGCGAATCTCCACGCCGTGTTCCGGCCGGTCCGAAGGGTGTTGCCGCCCATGCTCGAGCGTGGCAGTGGGGCGATCGTCCTCGTTGCGTCGATCTCCGGAGTCTCGGGCTCGAGCAAGTTTCCGGGACTCGTTCCCTACGCGGCATCGAAGGCCGCCGTCATCGGTTTTGCAGAGGCTCTCGCCGCCGAGGTCGGCCCCAGGGGCGTCCGCGTGAACGCCCTCAGCCCAGGCTCGGTCGACACGGAGATGTTGCGCGCTGCTGCCCCCGATGCGGTTCCCGCAATGACGACCGACGAGGTCGCCGAGTCGATTCTCTTTCTCGCCTCCGAACGATCGCGCCCCATCCAGGGGCAGAACCTGCACGTCTATGGTCCCTGAAGAAAGCCGGCTCCGTCCCACCTTCGCCGAGATCGACCTCGAGGCCTTCGATCGCAATGTCGACGCGATCAGGGCGATCCTTCCCGAGGGCTCGCGGATGATCGCGGTCGTCAAGGCGGATGCCTACGGTCATGGGGCCGTACCGCTGGCCCTGCGCTGCGAGGACCGAGTGGCGGCCTTCGCCGTCGCCCTTCTCGAGGAGGCCGAGTCGCTGGCAGACGCCGGGATCCGAGCTCCGATCCTGATCCTCGGTCCGCTCACGGCGCCGCAGTTCGACCGCTGCTTCGAGCGGGGGTTCCTGCCGGGGGTGATCGGCCCGGAGGAGCTCGCCGTTTTCGCGGCGCGCGCGCGGGCGCTCTCCTGGAAGGGAGAGATCCACCTGAAGCTCGACAGTGGCATGGGGAGGATGGGGTTTCTCCCGGCCGACATCGATGGCGCTGCGGCAACACTGGAGCAGTTGCCTGGCGTTCGAATCGGGGGAATCTACACCCACTACGCGAATGCGGCGGATCCGGATGATCCCTTCACGGCACGGCAGAACGAGCGATTCGAGGCGATGCTCGGAAGGCTGCGCGATCTCGGAGTCGAGTCGCCGCTCCACCACGTGGCCAACAGCGCGGCCATCGCCCGCGGGCTCGTACGGCCGGGGGATTGGGTGAGGGCCGGGATCATCCTTTATGGAGCCGAGCCGCTCGACAATCGAGGCGCGCGGCTGGCTCCACTCCTGCGCTGGACGACCAGGATCGCCAGGCTGAAGACCGTCCAGGCGGGGGCGCCGATCGGCTACGGCTGCACTTGGAGGGCACCGCGGGAGAGCCGGATCGCGACGCTGGTCGTCGGGTACGCCGACGGTTACAGCCGCAGTTTCTCGAACCGGGCCGAGGTGCTCGTTCGGGGGAGGAGAGCCCCGGTCGTCGGGAGAGTATCGATGGATCTGATCACGATCGACGTCACGGAAGTTCCCGAGGCTCAGACGGGCGACGAGGTCGTCCTGCTGGGGCGCCAGGGCGAGATGGAGATCCCGGCGGAAGAGCTCGCGGCTCACCTCGACACGATCGCGTACGAGATCCTGTGCGGAGTGGGGCGACGAGTGCCCCGGATCTGGGTCGAATCGGGGCGAAGGACGGTCGCGACGTTCTGACGGCCGCTTCGCCACTCTGCAATCCGGGAGCGGCACGGTACAATCGCGCCGGCCGCATGGATACAATCTCCCGCATTTTCGAGCCCGTCGGCAATCTCTTCCTCGGCCTGTTCGAAGAGACCGGGCGGTGGTTCCAGATGCTTCAGCGGACCGCCGTCTGGACGTTCCGCCCGCCTTTCGAGGTCCGCGAGTGGCTCCGCCAGATGGTCCGGCTCGGCATCGAATCGATCCCGGTGGTGGCGTTGACGACCATGTTCACCGGGATGGTCATGGCGCTGCAGACTTTCGAGGGATTCCGGCGCGTCCATGCGGAGAACTTCGTGGCGAGCGTCGTTTCGCTGGCGATGGTCCGCGAGCTCTCGCCCGTCCTGGTCGGCCTCATGGTGGCGGGGCGGGTAGGGTCGTCGATGGCAGCGGAGATCGGAACGATGCGCGTCACCGAGCAGATCGACGCCCTCGAGGCTCTCGCGACCGATCCGGTGCACTACCTGTTCGTGCCGCGCGTGCTCGCCGGGATCACGATGCTGCCGTTTCTCACTCTGCTCGGCGACGCGATCGGAATCGCCGGCGGCTATCTGGTCGCGGTCAAACTCCTCGGCGCCAATGCCCTCGTCTACGACCAGAACACGTGGATGTTCCTCGACCTCAAGGACATCTGGAGCGGGTTGGTGAAGGCAGCGGTCTTCGGCCTGCTGTTGACCCTGACCGGCTGCCTGAAGGGTTACTACACCACGGGCGGGGCGGAGGGTGTGGGCCGGGCAACGACTTCCGCCGTGGTCACCGGATCGCTTCTGATCCTGCTGAGCGACTTCTTCCTCACGAAAGTGCTCTTCTGATGGTTCACAGGACTCCGCACCTCCAGGAAACGATCCTGCTCCGGCTGGTCGACCTTCACAAATCGTTCGGGACGAAGAAGGTCCTGCAGGGCCTTTCGCTCGAGATCCACAAGGGTGAATCCGTCGTGATCGTCGGCGGCTCGGGGACGGGGAAGAGCGTCACGATCAAGACCATCATCGGTTTGATGTGCCCGGACCGAGGTCACGTCCTGGTCGATGGTGCAGACGTCTGCCACATGAAAGCGCGTGAGCTGAACGTTTTGCGCCGCCGCTTCGGAATGAGCTTTCAGGAAGGCGCTCTGTTCGATTCGATGTCGGTCTTCGAAAACGTCGCATTTCCGCTGCGCCGGCACACGAAGATGACGGAAAAAGAGATCTCGATGCGGGTCGAAGAGTGCCTCGAGCAGGTGAATCTCTACAACGTATCGAACCGTCGCCCCTCGGAGCTTTCCGGGGGCATGCGGCGCCGCGTCGGATTCGCCCGGACGATCTCGCTCGCTCCGGAGATCCTGCTCTTCGATGAGCCGACGACCGGGCTCGACCCGGTGATGAGCGACGTAGTCGCCGACCTGATCATCGAGATGGACGACAAACTCGGCGCGACGGCGATCACGATCACGCACGACATGAAGGTCGCCTTCAAGATCGCGGACAAGGTCGCGATGATCCACGAAGGACGAATCATCGAGCAGAGCCCTCCGGAAGAATTCGAGAAGAGCACGAATCCGATCGTCCGACAGTTCGTTGAGGGGCGGGCAGACGGTCCTCTCACGGACGAGGCCGCGAACGAAAGAGCAAGGGGCTAGAGACTAGGGGCTAGGGGCTAGGGAAAGGCAAAACCAACCCCGTCATCCTGAGAGAGCGCCGGTGAGACCGTGACGTTCACGCTGCAGGTGGGCGCGAGCGAAGGATCTCCAGATACGAAGATCGTGTTGAGACGCGGGGCGGGAGGGGCTCGATCCTGGCATTTTGAGATCCTTCACTCGCGCGCACGGCCGCCGTGAATCGTTCGCTCAGCGCGGCGCTCACTCAGGAGGACGGGGGGTTGCCGTTGCCTTTCCCTAGCCCCTAGCCCCTGCTTTTGCGAACACGAATCCACCCTCCAGCCGTGCCGTCTCGATCGATCCTCGGCTGCGGGGATCCTCGTACGTAAGCAGGAGCCCATTGGAGCGCTCTTCCAGAAGCGCGATCTTCACCGCGCGGTACCACCCCGGCATCGCGTGAAGCTTGTACCCCGCCTCCTTCGCGCACCAGAGGTGGATGAGCGGATCGGCGAGACTCATTCCGCGCCAGATCTCGAGCTCGTCGTCGTTGAGGAAGAACTTCGTCGAGCGGTCCTTCATTGGGCGGACCATCTGGAGATCGATCCCGATCCTCGTGGGCGAGAGCGCCGCGGCGCCTGCGCCGTCCGAATGTGTGATCGATACGCCGGCCTCGGAGGCACTGCCGCGGATCGAAAGAACCGGGCGCGTGTAGGCGCTGTCGACGCTGCAGTCGGTGAGTGAATCGCAGAGACCCGTTTCGACGGCGAGGAGCTTGGCGGCCATCCGGCTCGCTGCCCACTCGCGGCGCCTCTTCTCACGCTTGAACGACGCGATCCGCTGCCGCTCCGCCTCCGTGAAATGCAGGTCGAGATCGCCCTCATCGAGCGATCCGACGACGGCGACCGTGCTCCGCCAGGACTCGGGAACTTCGATGCGATTCATTCAGTCGCCGGAAATGCCTCGAGAACCTGATGAATTCCGCTCACCGCATCGATGACCGAGGCCCAGGCCCCGATCCTTCCCTCGATCGCCTTCGCGTGGATCACGATTCCGCCCTCGATCGCCACCCCGAGATGGGCGGCGGCATCGACCAGAATCCATGAATCCTCCTCGGCGAGTTGGTGCTGCACGGGGAGGCCAATCACCTCTCCCTCGGCGGTCGTTGCGTGGATGCGGACGATCGCCGGCTTCGTACCGAAGTTGACCACACCGATGTTGATCCTCCGTGGCCAGGTGCCGTCGGCGCCAATGATGAGGAGCTCGTCGCGAGAGCTGCGCGCCTCGACCGCCTGATCCCGCGCGAGAGGAGCGCTGCGGGTACCGCTCCCCGGACGCGAGGCGTCACGGGTCTCTACGAAGAGGGCCGGGCGTCTTTCCGCCGGGTACTCGATCCAGAGCGAACCGACGCTTTGATCGAGGTCGAAAAGGGTCGTCGAGAAACTTTCGATGCGCTCGAGACGGCGGGGGGCCACGACCAGGGAGCGATCCGCGGTTCCCCTGCTCCCTGCGAATCTCAGCCGCAACTCGACCGCCGTTTCTCCCTGGTTGTGCACGAGCAGATCGGAAACCCATTCGGCATCGTTCGCGCCCCGGATCGACCCGACCGCGGGAAAGACGACCCGCTCGGTATTGGCGTCGACGATCTCACGCGGGGGAAGATGAATGGCGTCGAGCCACCTGGCGAGCGGTGCGTGGACCGGGCGATCGCGCGGAGTCCAGAGCTCGACCCCTCGGACGCTCCGCCTGAACTCGTAGTTCGCGTCGATCCACGCTGCGATCGCCTGGGCGCGGACTTCATTGCGGATGCCGTCGAAGCGGTCGAAACCCGTAGGAGATCCGCGCAGGACCACCGACGGCCGGGACCTTTCGAGGTCACGGATCGCTTCCGCCTGAAAGCGGGGCGGCGACAGAATCGGCACCTGATAGAAGCGCGTCGGATTCCGGCGGTCCGCGTAGAAATAGAGGGCCGGCTGGTTCGAGAAGTCGAAGATCGGCTCATCCCCACCCGACAGCAGACGGATCTCCCGCGTGACCGCCACAATACGCTCTCGCGTCTCGGCGACCATTGGTTCCGGGTCGGCGCCGGCGAGCCGCGCACGGTAACTGGTGAGCCACCGCAGCCGAAGCTCGACCAGGTCGGGAATCCAGAGTGTGGCTCCGACCATCGAGAGGAGGACGAGTGAAAGCGTCACGAGGAGAGTCTTCTCGGGCCCCCGTCCGGCATGCCAGTGCTCCGAGGCGGATCGAAACAGCATCGTTCCGAGAATGACGAGGATCGGCGAGATGAGGAAAGCCGAAAAGTACTGGTGGGGGAAGTCGGCGCGGCCAAGCGCGCTGCGCTGGGTGACGAGCGCGAGAGCGGTGATCGCCAGGAGTCCCAACTCCAGGCTTCCGACTCTGCGCCGGATGAAGCGGTGGATCAGGGTCCCGATGGCCGCCGCGATCACGATCGGGTTGAGAACGAAACGGACGCCTTCACCCAGAAGGAACCCGAGGAGCTTCCGGAGGCTGAATTCATTCTTGAACTGGGCACCGAAATCGGGGAAGGGGAGGGACCAGACGGGATCGATGAACCGCGGCACGTCGACGAAAGAGACGCGGAGAAATTCGCCGAACACGCCCGAAGCCGCGAGTCCGATACAGAAGGGGGCCGCGCCGGCCGCGACGCCGCCGAGCCATGCGGCCGGGAGCAACC
>JBHEOL010000011.1:0-5878 GCA_046261635.1 Thermoanaerobaculia bacterium
AGATCGACAATCGCGGTTCAGCGATCGCGGAAGCCATCCAGGCGACATCTTCCTATTACGTCGTATTCGGCCTCACGGACGATCTTCGGCCCATCGTGCGCGACCTGACCGTCAGCGAGAGCGCCGAATACGCTGATTTCGTATCGTCCTCGGGAGAGGTGCTCGTCTCGAACGATCCCTCGCTCCGTCCCACGGCATTCGGCACTCCGCCGCAGGGGCGTGATGCGAGCGTCACGACCGCGCGCCAGTTGGATGGGCGCCGGCTCCATCTGTTCGTCCGTCCGCTTTTTCAGGCCGCCGAGGAGGGAGGGGAGCCTCAGCTCGCGGGTTGGTTCCGTCTCGCGCTGAACGAGTCGGACGTCCGCCAGGCGGTTCTCGGCTCATTCCTCACGACGCTGCTGGGCGCTCTGCTCGCTCTGGCCGCAGGCCTCGTGATCGCTTTCTTCGCGGCGCGTATGATCGTCGACCCGATCCTCGCCCTGGTCGGCTCCGCGAAGAAGATCGCGGCGGGCGACCTGACGCACCGCGCCGAAAAGAAGAGCGACGACGAGATCGGCGCCCTGGCCGATACGTTCAACTCGATGAGTGCGAGTCTCGAGACGACCGTCGCCAAGATCAGCGGAGCGACCGAGAAGACGCGGTCGGTCGCCGAGCTCGTCGAGGGACGCACGCGCGGGATCATCCGGAGCACCGACGACGGGGCCGACGTGCTTCAGGAAGCACACCAGGCGATCGACCGGCTCAGCAGCGGGGTTCTCCGAATCGCCGAGAACGTCGAGATCCTCTCGGCTTCCTCGGAGGAAACCTCGTCATCGATTCTCGAGATGGTCGCCTCGATCGAGGAAGTCGGCAAGCAGACGGACAACCTGTTCAATTCGGTCGAATCGACTTCCTCCGCGACCGAGCAGATGGTCTCTTCGATTCATCAGGTCGACCGGAGCGTCGATCATCTGCAGGGATTCGTCACCGACACGAGCGCTTCGATGCTCGAGATGAATGCCTCGATCACGGAAGTGCAGCAGAACGCGGCGCGCTCGTACGAGCTCGCCCAGGCGACCACCGAGGCCGCGGAGACGGGGACGCGCGCGGTGCGCGAGACCATCGACGCGATGGACAACATCCGCCGGAAGGTCCTCGAGTCCAACGAGGTCGTCGGCCGGCTCGGCGAGCGCTCGTCGGAGATCGGCAAGATCCTCAATGTCATCGACGACATCGCGGAACAGACGAACCTTCTCGCGCTCAACGCCGCCATTCTCGCCGCCCAGGCCGGCGAGCACGGCAAGGGTTTCTCCGTCGTCGCCGGGCAGATCCGCGATCTCTCCGAGAGGACGGGGCGCTCGACCAAGGAAATCGCGAACCTCATTCACGACGTCCAGCAGGAAGTCGACAACTCGCAGACGGCGATGAGCTCCGGCGCCGCCAGCGTTCAGAGCGGAGTGGACCTGGCTCACGAGGCGGGAGAGGCTCTCAACAACATCATGAGCGCCGCCTCGAAGTCGACGTCGATGGGGCGGGAGATCGCCTCGGCCACGCGCGAGCAGGCCGAGGGAAGCTCGCGAATCGCGAGCTCGATCGAGAGGCTTCAGGAGCTCGTGCGCCAGATCAACTCGGCCACGACACAGCAGGCCGCCGGCTCCCAGCACATCCAGCGCGCCGTCGAGGCCATGCGCGAGTCCACCCAGTACGTCAGGCAGGCGATGGCCGAGCAGCGCTCCGGCTCTCAGATGATCGCCATGAGCGCCGACCGCAACATGCAGATGGTGCGCGACATCCAGCAGACCGGTTCCGAACAGGGCGCCGAGAGTGGCCGCATGATCCGCGTGATGGAGAAGCTCCGCGAGATCGCCGAGTCCAACCGCCGGTCGGCCGGCGAGATGGGCGTCGCCGTCAATCAACTCATCGATGCCGCGCGGTCGCTCGACGAGGAAGTCCGCCACCTGCGAGTCCGGCGTTGAGGGATACCATGGCCGAAGGCGAGCGTCAGATCAGGCTGATGACCTTTCGCGTCGGGAACGACCTGTTCGTTCTCGACATCATGGCGATCCGCCAGATCATCGCGTACCCAGGCTCGACTCCCGTTCCGAAGGCGCCCGATTTCGTCGAAGGCATCATCGTGCTGCGCAACGAGGTCGTCCCCGTCGTCGATCTTCGCCAGCGGCTGCGCCCCGAGTTGCCCCCGGCAGAGAGGACGCCCCTCGTTCTCATACTCGACAGCTCCGCCGGCACGATCGGCTTCAAGGTCGACGAGGTCCGACGGATCATGACGGTCGACCTCGCCGCGATCCTCCCTGCGCCCTCCCTCGTGCGCGGACTCAGAGGGGAGCTCTTCATCGGCGTCGTCAAGGATGCCGACGACGTTCACCTCCTTCTCGATCCCGAGACCCTCCTCTCGTCCGACGAGAAGGAAGAGCTCCGACGCGCCGACCTCCGCGAGCCCGTCACCGCCGGCTGAAATCGTCGCATGCACTGTGGCAGAGGATCCTATCCTCTGCTAGGAGGTCTGCGAGGAACTGCGGAGGAAAAGATACTCCCGCCACTGCTTCCTTCGTTTCCGTTCCGTCACCTCCCGCGGTTTCCTTTCCTTCTCCAGCGGGATCACATTCATCAGGAAGCCACAATCGAGGGAGTGTCCTCCGGGGTGGGGGGACGCTGGAAAGGAGAGCAGTCATGCTCGAGCAGTCGATGGTGTTGTCCCGAACGGAGGCGCGCTCCCGGCTCGTCTTCCTGCCTCTCGCCGCCGCGCTTCACGCCGCCATCGTCACCGCGGCGATGATCTCCGCGGTCTGGAACGTCCAGCTTCCCGCCACGCCGCCTCCCATGAGGGAGCTGTGGGTGTCCTCTCTCCAGGTCGCGCTTCCGCCGCCTCCCCCTCCGGCAGCAGCCGCGGCGACGCGAAGGACCGAGCCCGCGGTCGAGCAACTCACTCCGGTCACGACGCCGACCGAGACGCGGATCGAGCCGCCGCCCCTCCGGGCGACCGGCACGGAGAACGGTTCCACCTCGGCGACTGGGACCGGTTCCGAGGACGGCGAGGAAGGAGGCGTCGAGAACGGCATCCGCGGCTCGGTCGTCACGGGCCCCATCGTCGACACGCCTGAGATCTCCGTCCCGGTGCGTCCCGGCGCCGGCGTCTCGACGCCGGTGAACCTGGTGCGCGTCGATCCGGTCTATCCCGAGCTCGCGAAGAAGATCGGTGCCCGAGGGCTCGTCGTCATCGAGTGCGTGATCGCGAAGGACGGTTCTGTCCGCAATCCGCGGATCGTGCGCAGCGCGCACCCGCTGCTCGACCGGGCTGCGCTCGAAGCGGTTCGCCAGTGGAAATTCGCGCCGGGAAGGATGGGTGACCGGGCCGTCGATGTGCTGTTTAACCTCACCGTCACTTTCGAACTGCAGTGACGGCCGGAAGCTAACCGTCGCCGGTTCCGTCCTCGCGCGGGGGCGGAGCCGGCGCATCACCGCGCTGGTCACGCCGGAACCCCCACGGGCAGTGCCGGCACCCCGATTCGCAGCACCACCCGCGCCGGCGGAGAAAGCTCTCGGTGAAGACCACGTACGGGCCTTCGCGGTAGAAGTCCTCTCCCTCGACGAGCTGAAGTTCCATCGCCGAGGAGAATAGCCCGGAAGATCTTCTTGACCACCCCCTCTCCAGGCCCGGATCGCTTTCTCGGGCAGGAGGTCCATGCCGAGTGAAGGACGGAGTCCCCGTTTCCGTCGCATTCAACTTGACGATCAACTTCCGGCTCGAGTGAGCGGGCCGGGCTGAATCACCGACCGGGAAACGTCCACCCTCGGTTTCACGAGTGCGCGCGTACTCACGCCACGACCCTGCCCGAGGACTATTTTCAAGCCAGGGGGTAGGGAAACCACCCGCCCGGACACTCCGCCTCGTGAATGAGGAGAGGAATCTGGTTCGTCGCCTTCCTGTCGGCGTTGCCGGTGATGGCGGGTGCGCTTTACGTCGAGGGATTCGCGGGTGGAGAAGGGACCTCTCCCAATGGTTGGTCCTCCTCCCGTCTCGCCATCCACGCTGACCCGCGGAGCCAGGACAACCGTGCGTTCGGCCTGTCTGTTTCAACGCGGATTCGCCCCGTCGAGCCTCCCGGGGCAGTGAAGCAGAGCGAGGTCGCGGTCTACGACGCCGTGGTGTTCCCCGGCCACGTCGCCCTGCGAATCTCGGCGAAGTTGCTGGCGGAGGGACGCGGTGCGATCGCCCTCCTGCTCCTCGACGGATCGACGCGCGAGCCCGTGCTCACCATCGAGCGCACGACGAAGCTGCGAATTACAGGAGCGAGTGGGGAGCTCGTTCTCGACGCTCCGCGCGGCTGGGCGGAGGTCGCAATCGACCTCTCGCCGGGTGTCGTCACGGTTGGCGGTCCATCCGGTCAGCTGCACCTCCCGGTCGAGCTTCCGCCCTCTTTCGTTCTGGCGGTCCGCGCGAGCGGACCCATGGCTCTCATCGACGATATCCGGGTCGAGACCTCGGATGACGGGCCGCAGCCGTCCGATCGCTCGCCGCCGACCATCTCGGTTCTCGCCGACGGTGCTCCTCTCGCCGCGTCGCTCCTCGCCGGGTCGCCGGTCGAGATCCTCATCGAGATCGAAGATGAGTCGCCTGCCTCGTATGAAGCCACTCTCGACGGAAGCTCCTTTCGGTCCGGCATCGTCGATCGAGAGGGGCGCCATGATCTGAGAGTCGAAGCCAGCGATGAGCATGGAAATCGATCCGTCGCCACGTTCACCTTCACGCTCGATCTGCGCCCGCCGGAAATCCGGATCCTCGAGCGGCCTCCGATCTGTACCAGCGGGAACGGTGTCGTGGTTCGGGGAAGTGTGGCCGATGCCCATCTCGAAACGCTCGAGCTGACCACGTCAGCCGGGCAGCGTCCCTTGCAGCCGGACGCGGGCGGGATGTGGGAGGTGAGGCTGGATGACCTTGCCGAGGGTCTGCAGGCGATGGACATTCGGGCAACCGATCGGCTAGGGCGAACCACGTCTGCGATGGTCACGACCATGGTCGATCGCACTCCTCCCGCGATCTCAATCCTTCTGGACGGCGTTGAGGCCGCGGACGGTCTGGTCGCCAATCGCCCGATCGTTCCCTTCGTAACCGCGGAAGACGCGGACTCCGGGGCCCGGCTGAGTGTGCGGCTCGATGACGCTCCCTGGACCACAGGTGGCGCGATTACCGGCGAGGGAGTGCATCTCCTGCGGGCGGAAGCGACTGACTGCGCTGGTAACGTGGCTGCGCGGAATCTGACCTTTGAGATCGACACGAAGCCTCCGGTCTTCGAATCGATCGAACCATCCCACGGATCCGAACTGGGCGAGATGCCCCTGGTCCTGCAGGGGCGTGTGAGCGCAGACGCAACGAGTGTCGCAATCGCGGGTGCGAGCGCGGGCGTCATTCCCCTCGACGGCTCTTTCGAGATCCCCATCGTCGCAAGGGAGGGAGACAACGCCTTCGTTCTCCGCGCCGGCGACCGCGCGGGAAATGAGGCCGAGCTCGAGCATCGCTTCACCGTGGATACGCGCGCGCCGTCGATCGAGATCCTCGAGAGGGGGGCACCCCTGGCCGATGGAGCTCTCTTCAACCGCGCCGTGGAGCTGGAAGTTCGATCGAGCGATCCGGACGCGACCCTGACTGTCGAGCTGAACGGCTCCTCGTTCGAGCCCGGAACGATCGTTTCGACGGACGGCGCCTACACGGTCGCCGCGAGCGCCATCAGTCCTCTCGGTCATCGCGCCGCGGCCTCGAGATCCTTCTGGATCGACACGATTCCGCCGGTCGTGGCCATCACATCGCCCGGGTCGGGAGTGATCGCAGCCGACGCGATTCTGGTCAGGGGAACGAGCGACGATGCCGTTAGCGTCAACGTTG
>JBHEOL010000012.1:0-5363 GCA_046261635.1 Thermoanaerobaculia bacterium
GAATGAGGGTTTCGATCTCGACCGGCGTGCGGCCGTCGTAGCGGATGGTGACCTGCGACTTGCCGTCGGGGCGGAGGCCCGGGATGGCGCCGCTCTCGCGCGCGCGGTCGAGACCGGCGGCCATCTGGTGCGCGAGGTGAATCGGGAGCGGCATCAGGCTTCTGGTCTGGTCGCATGCGTAACCGAACATGAGGCCCTGATCGCCGGCACCGCCGTCGTGCACCTGGTTGGCGATCTCGGAACTCTGCTTCTGTACGCGGACGTCGATGCGGCAGCGGTCGTCGAAGCCGAGGGCCGGATCGGTGTAGCCGAGGGTGCGGATGACGGAGCGGGCGAGGGCCTCGAAATCGACGGCGGACCAGGGGCGGGAGGCCGCGTACTCGCCCGCGATGAGAAGGTAATCTCGGGTGGCGAGCGTCTCGATCGCGCAGCGGACGCCCGCCGGAACCGGGTCGTCCGCCAGCAGCGCGTCGAGGATCGCGTCGGAGACCTGATCGCAGAGCTTATCGGGATGACCGGCGGCGACGGACTCGGATGAGAAGAGAATCTCGTGTCGGTTCGAGCTCTCGTCGCTACCGGCCTCTGAGCGATTGTCACCGTCATGAGCTTTTCCTCTCGATCGTGAACATCGAGGTGATGGACTGGTTGCCGATCCGCGTCTCGTAGTGAGAGGACGTGGCGGGCTCGAAGCTCTCGCGGCTCGTGACCTCGAACTCCCGGATGAAGCTGCGGCGCCAGAGGCTCGTGTACACCACACCCTCCCTCTTCTTTCTGCTCACCGCCCATGCTTCGATCTCTTGCTCCGTGGTGAGGTCTACCGGGGCGTACTCGGTGACGCCGACACCAGCCATCGCCTTCCAGCAGTAGAAGGGACCCTTCCAGTCGGCGACCCACTGGCGATCCGCGGTTTCGCGGGCGCGCTGCTCCTCTTCCGCCCAGCGCCTCTCGAGCTCGTCGAGCGCGTGCTGAAGCGCGGCCGGGTCGAGCTCCAGGACCGGCGCGATACGGTCGAGCAGCTTGCGATCGAAACCGCCCCGCTCCAGGTCCGCGAGCTTCCAGGCTTTCGCTCGCCGCATGCCGATGGCCTCGGCAAGACCCCCGAAGCTCCACCCTCTCGATTCGCGCGCGATGCGCAGCAGATCTCCAAGGGGATCGTTCGTCGTCATGAGTTCCTCCTTCTCAGTGACTGAAATCGTGATCGCCAGCCTCGGCGAGCAGCTCTTCGGCGTGCGATGGTGCGGCCTCGGCGCCTTCGGCGTCGTGAGCCACGTCTTCCCTCACGAGATGCGCGGCGGTGACGATCAGGAATGCCTCGCCTTCCGCGTGGTCGACGAGCGCGTCGATCAGCGCGTGACGAACGCTTTTCGGCATCTCGCGGAGTTGCGCGAAGACGCTGAATGGCTGGCGCCAGTCCAGACCGGAGTTGTGAAGTGCCTGAAGAAGGCAGTCGACGCAGTCGACACTGACGGGGGTGACCTGAAACGGTTCGCTCACGAGGATCTCCTTTCGAGGAAGGACGGAACGAGGGAAGGGTGCGCGATGCGCGGCGTGGCGTGGAGAGAGCTACGCCCGGGAAGGGCGTTGCGTGTGAGATCGCCGCGATGGGCGAGGTTCGTGGTGGGCACCGCATTTGTTTTGCCTCCTGGCCGCATCCCCGAGGAGTCACTCCCCCCCCGGGAGGCACCGTGCCCGCGGTTTGAGGGGGGCCGGTTGCCGGCGTTCGTGGCCTCCGAACGCTCTCTTGATGCCGCGATCCCGTCCGGCTCAGCCGGACCGTCGCGTGACGAGTCTATCGCATGACAATGGTCGGGGACTTCGGTGGGTTGGTCCTGTTGGTTCTGGTCTTCATCAGCTTGCGAGGATGATGACACGGGGGAGTGTCAGATCCTGTCAGTACTGGTCGGGGCGCGGTTGGCCACGGCTGGTGAAGCCAAGCCGTGGCCACATTTGGATCGGCTGGAGTCTCCGGTGCGTCGTTGGCTCGAGTTCGCGGTTTGCGAGGAAAGTGAAAGCGGCGGCTTGGGCCGCCGCACTCCAGAGCCGCCGCCCGGCCCCGCGGCGCGGGTTGACCGGGGGCTGCGCCGGGGTATGAAGAGGTCGTGGTGATTCTTCATGCGACTCGGCGGGCTGCGAAGGCGATCGGGGCGCGGCCGTTTCGCGAGGGGGAGCCGGCCGGGACGAGCCGGCTCGGGAACTGGTACGTCAACCTCATCGAGTGGGACGGGCCGAGCTTCTTTCTCTTCACGAGCGAGCGGTCGCTGCTCAGCGTCGTCGTGCCGGCGGATCAAAAGGACCTCCTCCAGGAGTTCGTCCGGCGGGTCATGAACCTGCTGTCGATGATCGGCGTGCCGGACGAGTCGATCCATCGCGAGCTCGAGCACTTCCGGGATCTCGCGATCGCGACAACGCGCAGCCGCTCGGTCCTCGGCTCCATGAACGATCTGGCTCTCGGCGTGATTGTCCGGATGGAGCAGGGACCGCACCCGGTCAGCCTTTCGGATCTCGAGCTCGAACTGTCGAAGATCCCGATGTCGGCGATCGGGACGCGCGGGCAGCTCGAATATCCGCGCACGGTGGGGCTGGCGCTGATGGGAGTACGGCGAGACTGGTTGATGTGAGAGCGCGGAGATGAGTCCCGCGTCGCGTGACCGGACCGGCGCAGCCGGTCCCTACGGTTGCGGGAGGTCGGTGGCGCGATTTCGTGGTTTGCAGGGAGAGTGAAAGCGGCGGCTTAAGGCCGCCGCACTCCAGAGCCGCCGCCCGGTCCGGCGGGGATTCAGGCGAGCCACGGCTGGTGGAGCCAAGCCGTGGCCACAGGGGGAGACAACATGACGATTTGCTGGCGCGCGTGGGGCCGAACGACGATGCGATGAGTCACTCTTTCTCAAATGCCTCGCGCTCGACCTCTTCCCACGGGATGCTGCTTGCGGGATCGCGACGATGTTCGGCGAGCTGGCGTTCGAGCTCACGCTCGAGCTCAGGCGATACCGGAAGAAGCTCCGGGTCGTCGAGGATGGACTCCCAGATCTGGCCGACGAGCTGAAGGCGCTCCGACACGGGCAGGTTACGTATGTCCGCGATGTCTTTCATGGTGTGATTCTACAACCGCGTCGGGGGATGATCCCTTTCCGGGATTTTTCCGGGTTCGTTCAGGTCGTCAGCCGGATCCTCTCATTTGGACGATCTGCGGGGTGCGGATCTTCAGCGAGGAGGGGCGCACGGTCCCGAGGCTGCGCACATCGTGCCGTGGGCAAAGTCGAAGGACGACTCGCCGCAGAACGGGCTGTCGCTCTGCCGGCTGTGCCACTGGAGCTTCGATGCGGGGATGCTCGGCGTGAACGAGGAGTACGTGGTGCTGGCGTCGCCGGCGGATGAATCGCGATCGGAATCATCCGGGGGTGCTGTCGATCGTGGCGGGGCGGGAGATGATTCGGCCGGAGCTCGAGGCGCTGTGGCCGGGGAGGGACCGGTTGGAGTGGCATCGGCGGAGCGTGTTTCTGGCGTGAAGGGGTGGGAGCGGATGCGCTCGGCGGCATTGTTCGCGGCGCGATCTGCCACGGCTGGTGAAGCCAAGCCGTGGCCACAGGGAGCGGCTGGAGTGGCATCGGCACCGTCGACGCGATTTCGCGCTTTGCGACGAAAGTGAAAGCGGCGGCTTGGGCCTGGCTTGGGCCGCCGCACTTCCAAAGCCACCGCCCGCCCGGCGAGCGCGGTCGGGGGAAGGAAACCGATTCCGGTCATCGCATTTTGAGGTTCTTCGGCCGAGGCGCCGTTTGCGGTTGTGCGCGGCTGTCGCTGCGGTCTCAGAATGACGGGCGCGATAAAGCTCGGCGTCATGGCGACCCCATGCACACGCAGCGGTGATTGTGCACATAGGAATCGAGATGCTCCCGGGCGCACGCTACGCGGTACTCGCGACTGCGCCCATCAGTCGCGCCTTCTGTCTCCGTACTCGATCTTCTGCGAACGGAGACCCCACCCGACCCTCAAAAGGAGAAGACTCGTGTATCGATTCATCACCGTTACTACCCTTCTGATCGCTCTCCTCGCATTTCCTTCGATCGCCGACGCGCAGCCCCGTCAGCGCCTCGTCACCCCCGTTGCGACTTCCTTCGGAAGCGTCACCGGCGAGTGGACGATGCGACTCGCTCCACTCCTCGATGCCTCGATGGAGGGACAGGCGATCGAGCTCCAGGCCACCCTTCTGGAGATCGACGGAACCATTCTCGGACGCGCCGGTTTCCTCACGCTGCAGGGAATCCGCAGCGGAAACATGATCGACCTCGAAGTTCACCAGGTCGGCCAGGAGCAGCGCGATCAGGTCGCCACGATCCGAATGACGATCGAGAGCTCCGAGCTGATGAGAGGTCCTGCGGTTCACCTGGTCATGGAGGAAGGCGCCCCCTTCGCCGTCGATCACGTGACCTTCATGCGTCCCCGCGGAAGCTCCATGGCGGTTTCTTCGGATGCACTCGACTTCGACTTCGATCCCGCGCTGATCGCGGCTCCCGAGAGCCTGGTCGGCGACCTTTGCGGGATGGTGGTCGGGCAGATCACGAGCACATTCACGGGCGGCTGGTTCGTGCCGATGAACGCCTGCAACCCGAAGATCAACGGCGGCGGCTACTACCTGACGGGCGACGTCGGCCCGGGCGCGCGTTTCTTCGGCACGACGACCATGTACGTCCCGGTCGAGCTCGCGGCATGCTCGTCCCGCAAGTATTCATTCACTCTGCGGAACCAGGGCCCCACGACCTGGAGCAAGATCGTCGACTGGCTCGTGACCGACTCCGCCGGAAAGCAGATCTGGTCGAGGCTCACCGCAGGCAACATCGCCATCACGCAGCTGGAAAATCTCTACACGAAGGTTGGCGACTTCGCCGTCCTTCTCGGTTACAGCACGAAGTCGCATAACGCTACGCTCTACATCCTCAACCCGAATGGAAACTGCAGCGCGATCCAGAACGACCCGCTCGTGGTCGCCGCGAAGAATGCCGTCTCGGGCATCATGCCGCACCTAGGAAACCTCGAGGTCATCTGCGGCGGAAGCGAAGTGTCGGACACGTGGCAGCTCAACCGCAGCCCCTCCCCCTCGGCCGGCGCATGCAACACCCCGGTGGTGTTCGTCTACCTCATCGGGAACCTCGATGTGAAGATCGACTGAGAAGATCCAGGGGACTCGGGGCTCGGGGTCAGGGTCAGGAGAGGCAACGGCAAAAAGCCAGGAGCCGTTGCTTCTTCCTGGTCCCCTGTTCCCGGTCCCCGGTCCCGGAGTCCCCGGGGGAGGCGTAGCACTGTGGCCACGGCTTGGTTTCATCAGCCGTGGCTGGCTCGCGCCGGGATTGATATCCCCCGAGCTCCAC
>JBHEOL010000016.1:0-2917 GCA_046261635.1 Thermoanaerobaculia bacterium
GGCGGCGTCCTCCGCCTCCTCCTTCCGGAGACCGGCACCTCTTGCCGCGCGGAACACCTGAGGAAGGTACTCGCGGACCACGCTCTCCAAAGCCTCCGGATCGCGCTCGCGGATGCGGCGCAGCATCGTAGGATCTTCGGAAGCCGCGGACATCCCAAGCGTTCTACGCCCGCTCGAAAGGGGATGTCAACCGATTGTTGGTGCGGTTCCGCGGCAGGCTCGCCCCTCGACCCTCGCCTCTCACCCCTCGTGTAAGAAACGGGCTCCTCCTCCCACTCACCCTCGAACGCAACACCGATTCGAGAAAAGGAGACATCATGAAATTCGCATCAATCGTCACCATCCTCGTCGTTTTCGCCGCGGGGTCCGCCATGGCGGATCCCGCCGTCTATCACCTGGGAAGCGCCTCGCAGCGCACCAACATCACGTTTGCTTCCGATACGGACTTCGAGTCGATCCTCGGGTCGACACAGGAGATCGGCGGCCGGGTGGTCGCTGATCTGAAGAAGGGCACTGGCTCGGTCGAGATCGCGATCCCGGTCGCCAGCCTCCGCACCGGCATCGAGATGCGCGACGAGCATCTCCGCTCGCCGATGTGGCTCGACGCGCCCAACCATCCGAACATCGAGTTCAAGTCGACGTCCGCCCGCCGTCTCGATGGCGACAAGTGGCTCGTCAAGGGGACGTTCACTTTCCATGGAGTCTCCCGCGAGCTCGAGCTCGAGGCGAACGTCCGCCCGATTCCCGAGGCCGCGGCGAAAGCGGCCGGGCTCGAGGCGGGTGACTGGATCCGCGTCACCGCTCCCTTCACCGTTCGCCTGTCCGATTACGGCGTGAAGGTTCCCGAGATGGCCGCCGCGAAGGTGAACGACGAATGGAAGATCCGTCTCGTCGCCTTCGCCACGACCGTGAAGTGAGTGAGGAAAAGCGGATGAGCGCATATCGAAAATGGATCACCCGGATCCTCACCGCGGCCCTGGTGGCCGCGGTGGGAGTCGCGGGCCTCGCCCTCTTCGCCGACAAGGTCCTCGGCCGCGAGGTCGTCCTGATCGCTCCGCACGACGCCGGTTCGATCGACCTGCAGCGGGCGCTCTGGATGGCGGGCGATCCGGTTGCCGAGATCTACGGCAACCCGCTGGGCGAGCCCGTGCGGGTCGTCGTTACCGATCCGGCGCGCATCATCCGCCCGCTCGAGGATCCGTCTCTCTCGCTGCTCTCCGCCGGGTCGTCCACGGAGAGAAGACCGCTGCAGGTGAGGACGGTCTGGTTCCTCGCCCGCCCTCTCATCGCCATGTTTCTGGCGATCGCCGCGCTCGCAACGGCGCTGCGATTCACCCCCATCCGAAGAAAGAGAAAGGAAATCACGACATGAGCAGTTCGTTCCCACTCCACACGATCGAGACCGCCCCGGAGGAGTCGAAGGCGCAGCTCCAGCAGATCGCCAAGTCGTTCGGGATGCTTCCGAACCTGGCCGGAGTCCTGGCCGAAGCGCCCGCTGCTCTCGAGGCGTACTTCACCCTCGGACGCATCTTCGACGAGACGTCCTTCACCCCAACCGAACGCCAGATCGTTCTTCTCAGCGTCAGCACGGAGAACGGATGCGAGTACTGCGTGGCCGCGCACACGGCCATCGCCGGGATGCAGAAAGTTCCGGGAGACGTCGTTCAGGCGATCCGGGAAGGAAATCCCATCGCGGATTCGAAGCTCGAGGCGCTGCGCCGCCTGACGACCGCGGTCGTCACGAAGAGAGGCCGTCCAGACGCGGAGGAGCTCGGAAGGTTCTACGCGGCCGGATACGGGAAGCGCCAGCTTCTCGAGGTGATCGTCGGCGTCGGCATGAAGACGGTCAGCAATTACGTCAACCACGTCGCCGACACGCCCCTCGATGCGGCATTCCAGCCGGCTGCCTGGACTCGCCCTGCCGCAGCCGCCTGCGTCTGCTGAGCCGGGACGATCATTCGAAAGCGGCCGGGGAGCGATCTCCGGCCGCTTTTCGTTTGCGCATGAGTAGCGTTCGCCGGGGCGTCATCCGGCTTTAACCCGCCCCGTTCCCCGGCCCCAGTGCGGCGAGGATTTCGGAGTTGGAAGGGCGTTCCCGGTAGTCGGTCTCGACCCTGGACCAGACGACCCCGAGGTCGCGATCGAGGACGAAGACCGCCGCCCGGGGGAGGCCGTCTTGAGCTCCCCCTTCGTAGGCTGGGTCGCGCAGTCCGTATCGGTCGATGACCAGGCTTCCGGGATCGGCCACCAGCGGGAAATTCACATCTCCCGTGCCGTCGGCCTCGATCTTCCTGACGAGCGCGCGGCTTTCGTCTTGCGTGTCGGGGCTGATGGCGAGGACGCGGATGCCGGCCAGCGCGGAGATCTCACGGAGCGCGGCAACCTGCCGCGCGCACGGCGGTCACCAGTGGCCGCGATAAAAAACGAGGAGCGTCCGCCGCGCGGATCCGTCGGAAAGGGTCTGTGCCTGCCCCTCGTGATCGTGGAGCGTGAAATCCGGCGCAACGGCGCCGATGTCCGGCGTGGCGAGAGAGGGGCTGTGGGAGAGGACCATTGGCGGAGGCGATCCTACGCGTCTTCCGTGCGGGATCGTGTGCCTGCAGTCACTCGCATTCGACGAAGTCGCTCGAAATCTCGCCATGAGGCAAACGAAGGATGCGGATCAGGCGCAAGCCGAAGCGGATCCGCCGCTGCGCGCACGCCCGGCGACTCGCGAGACGGCCGACCCGGTGCAACTCACGACGACTTAAGCACGGCCGATAGCGCTTTCGCCACTCTCTCCATCCGCTCCTCGGTCGATCCGTCCATGCAGGTGTCCACGCACGATCGCATTTCGCCCTCGATCAGCGAGGCTGCCGTCTGATTCAGCGCCCCCTTCACGGCCGCAATCTGGATGAGGATCTCGTCGGCGCAGCGA
>JBHEOL010000033.1:0-8392 GCA_046261635.1 Thermoanaerobaculia bacterium
CCTCGGAGTCGCCGGTCTCGGTGCGATGCGCATTACCTCCGACTCGGCCGTGGCGACGATCGCGAGGATCATCAACGATCAGCGTCCGAACGGAAACGGCACCGCGGGCTTTGCGTTCGAAGCACGCACCCTCGACGAAGCGGGGACGGGTGGGCTGCTGCCCTTCCTCTCCAATGCGACCGACTTCCGCACGAACATCGGCTACTTCAATCCCCTTGCGACTCCGGTCCGGCTGACGCTGACGGCGCACGCATCGGCGTCTGGCGCAATTCTGGGATCCAACACGATCGTCGTTCCGGGATACGGGTCGACGCTCCAGGCGATCTTCGGCGTTCTCACCTCGGTCCCCGAGGCGAGCCGCAGCCAGGAGGACTTCTATGTCGTCTGGTCCTCGGATGCGCCTGTGTTCGTCTACGCATCGGTGACGGACAATCTGACCGGTGACGGGGTGTTCCTCCAGTAACCCGCGTGCTTTTCAAACAGGGGAGGGCGGCACGGCCGCCCTCCTCAGAAGCCAGCAGCCGGCGGGCCTCGAACGGGTCGCGGTCAACCGGTTCTCCAACACGCCCCGGCGGCTGCTGACTTCTGATGGCCGAACTCGCAAAGCGTCTCGCGCACCCCCATCCCTCGCGGCCGCGTTCCGTCATAATGCCGGGGATGGCGGCCAGGCAACGCAAGATCGCGGCGATCGACGTCGGGACGAACTCGATTCACATGATCATCGTCGAGTGCCGGGCCCGCTCGTGCAGGGTCATCGACAAGGAAAAGGAGATGGTCCTTCTCGGCGAGGGGAGTCTCGGAGGCGAGCCGCTGACCGAGGAGGCGATCGGCAGGGGTGTCGACGCGATCAAGCGCATGGTGGAGATCGCCCGGCGATGGGAAGTCGATCACATCGAAGCGGTGGCCACCAGCGCGGTCCGGGAAGCACCGAATCGCAAGCGTTTCGCGCGTGAAGTGGAGAAGGTCGCGGGCATCCCTCTCCGCATCATCACCGGTCACGAGGAAGCCGACCTGATCTTCCGCGCGGTCCGCTCGGCGGTCGACTTCCAGGGCGACACGGCTCTGTGCATCGACATCGGCGGCGGAAGCCTCGAGCTCATTGCCGGCAGCCGAGAGGAGATTCATTACGCGACCAGCGAGCCTCTCGGCGCGCTCCGACTGACCGAGAAGTTCTTCGAGAACGATCCTCCGACTGCGGACGAGATCCGCGCCTGCAGGAAGCACGTCCGGAAGCTCCTCAAGAAACCGGTCGCCGCCGTGCGGGCGGGCGGCTTTGGCTTCTGCATCGGAACGTCAGGGACGATCACGACTCTCGCGGAGCTGGCTTCCGAGAGTGGGGACACCGATCCGGTGGCCGCCGGGATGCGCTGGCTCGGCCGCGCCAGGCTCGAGGAGCTGATCGAAGCGATTGCCCTCCTGAGCGCGGACGAGAGAGCGAAGACGCTGAATCTCGTGCCGAAACGCGCGCAAACGATCCTGGCCGGAGCAATCGCGCTCGACGAGTTCATGAGGCTCGCGAGAGTCGGACGGCTGCGCGCCTGCAATGCGGCGCTGCGCGAAGGAATCATCGAAAAGGCTTTGGAGGAGAGTGCCTCGCCCCGCGCTCAGGCGGATTCGGGAGGCAGCGTGCGGCGCACCTCGATCCTCGAGCTGGCTCGGAGGAGCGATGCGGATCTCGACCACGCGACGCAGGTCGCCCGGTTGGCGACGCGGATCTTCGACCAGACCAGACCCTTGCACGAGCTGGACGATGGTTCGCGGGAGCTGATCGAGTACGCGGCGCTCCTTCACGAGATCGGACTGCATGTCTCATGGAAGGGTCATCACAAGCACGCCTACTATGTGATCCGTCACGCGGAGCTCCGCGGTTTCACGCAGGAGCAGGTCGCCGTGATCGCGAATCTCGCTCGATACCATCGCAAGGCCAAGCCCTCCACGAAACATGAAAGTTTCGCTGACCTCGGGGAGAAGCAGCAGCTCGTCGTCGAGAGGGGCACCGCGATTCTCAGGTTGGCGAACGCTCTGGATCGCGGGCGCAACCACGCGATTCGTGATGTGGAGATCGCGCTCGACAACGGAAGCGCGTCCCTCACTCTGAAATCGAAAGGCGACGCCAGCCTCGAGCTCGAGGCCGGGCGCAAGAATGCGAAGCACTTCGGCAAGGTGTTCGACGTGGATACAGCGATCGAAATGCTTCCAGGGAGCCGGAAGTGATGTCCGAGCAGGATCAATCAAGTGTGACTTCAGAGGGATCGCGAAAAGTGTCTGGGCGCGTGATCGTCCTCATGCGCCATGGGGCCGCGGAGGATGCCAGCGAGGAGCGCCCGGATGAAGAGCGGGCCCTCACCGACGAGGGGCATGCGCGTATGAAGCTCGTTGCACGCGGTCTGTCGGTGGCACTCGCCCGGCCGGCGGCAATCATCAGCAGTCCGCTCGTCCGCTGCGTCCAGACCGCCCGCTGGGTCTCGCGCGCTTATCGGGGAAGGCCCGAGCCGGATACGGCCGACATCCTCGCGCCGGCCACCGATCTCGATGCTCTCGAGTCGTTCGTGCGCAGCCTTCCGGAGAAGAGAACGGTCCTGATCGGCCACGAACCAACCCTCTCTCTTCTCGCCGAAAGACTCCTCGGGATTCGTGAATCGGGAGCGATCCGGTTCGGAAAGGGTGGGGCTTGCGCGATCCGAGTCGAGGAGGACGACGCGAAGCTCGAGTGGTTGATGACGCCCAAGGTCCTTCGTTCCCTCGGCTCTCGCTGAGGTGGGGCAGAAGTCGCGGGGGCGGTGCGTCGAGCTACCGAGCGCTCTTTTTGCGGAGTTGCTTCGCTTTCTTCCGAATCGACGAGGGCCGCTTGAGGGTTTCCTCGTAAGGCCCGACGGGGACGGCTTCGGATCTCGCGATCTCGATCAGCTTCTCCTGACTCCTAATGCGCCCGCCGGTCCGGCGCTCGTAACGGCCGTCGGGGAGCAGGCGCCATCCCTTCGTGTCGTCCGCCATGCCGATCGCGAGAATCTCGTCGGTGAGACGCTTGCGAATTCCAGGGTCGAGGATCGGATAGGTGACTTCGATCCGGCGGAAGAAGTTGCGTGGCATCCAGTCGCCGCTCGATACCCAGACCTCCTCTTCGCCCCCGTTGAGAAAATGGTAGATGCGTGAGTGTTCGAGGAACCGGTCGATGACCGACACGACGCGGATGTTGGCACTGAGGTCGGCGAGTCCCGGGACCAGACAGCAGATTCCGCGGATCAGCAGATCGATCTTCACCCCGGCCCGGCTCGCCTTGTAGAGAGCCTCGATCACGGCGGCGTCCACCAGGGAGTTCATCTTGGCGGCGATCCCGGCGGGCCTCCCCGCTTTCGCGTGAGCGGCCTCCCTCTCGATCTGATCGATGACCCAGCGGTGGTAATCCATCGGCGCCACCACGAACCGCTTCCATTCGAGCCCCGGCGCGGTGTGATCCAGAATGTCCTGAGCGCTGGCGAGGCTGAATCCCGTCAGGAGATTCATGACCGTCGACGTGTCCTCTCCGATCTCCTCGTTTACGGTGAACAGGTCGATGTCCGTGTATTGGACGGCCGTCATCGCGTTGTAATTTCCGGTCGAAAGATGAACGTAGCGCCGGAGCCGTCCCTCTTCACGTCGCACCACCAGGCAGAGCTTGCAGTGCGTCTTGAGTCCGACGAGGCCGTAAACCACCTGGACGCCGGACTGCTCGAGCCGCCGAGCCCAGGCGATGTTCTTCATCTCGTCGAAACGCGCCTGGAGCTCGACGACTACCGTGACCTGTTTCCCCTGCTGAGCCGCCAGCATCAACGCTTCGATGATCGGGGAGGTTCGGTCGCTGCGGTAGAGCGTCAGCTTGATCGCGACCACGCCAGGGTCGTCGGCAGCAGCCTGCACGAACTCGACGACGGGGGTGAATGAGTCGAACGGGCGGTGCAGGAGGACGTCGCTCCGCCTGATGATGGAAAAGATGTCCTCGCTCGTCGCGAGCTGCGACGGGATCCGCGGATTGAAGGGAGGCTGGCGGAGCGCCGGCTTCTTCACCTCGTCGTAGATCTGCATCAGGTCACTCAGTTTCAGCAGGCTCGGCGCGCGGAAGATGTCATCGCGTTCCATCTGCATCGCATCGGCGAGGAGGCCGATCAGGGCGTCGTCGGCCTGGGCTCCGATCTCGAGCCAGACGACTTCCTTCCGTTCTCGCCTTCGCAGTTCGGCCTCGATCGTCTGGAGCAGATCCTGCTGAACCTCGTCCTCGCGGATCGAGATATCGGCGTTGCGGATGACCCGGAACGGCACGGCCGTGCGCACGCGCAGGCCCGGAAAGAAAGGCGCCAGGTGCTTCGCGATCAGGGGGCCGAGGAGGAGATAGCGGTGCCCCTCACCCACGCGCATCAGCCGGGGAATATTGGTCGGAAGCTTCAGGAAGACGACGTGTTCCTCGCTCCGCTCGCTCTCGAGCTGAATCGCCAGATTCAGGCTCAGATTCGCGAGGAACGGGAAAGGATGACCGGGATCGAAGGCGAGCGGGGTGAGGATCGGCGCAATTTGCTGCTCGAAGTGTTCCGAAAGCTGGGCCTGCTCGCGCGACGAGAGCGAATCGTAGTCGACGAGGCGGATTCCGTTCTTCTTCAGCCCGGGCAGCAGGTCGTCCTCGAAAACGGTGTACATCTCGCGCAGCTGTCGCCGCACCCTCGAGCGAACCGCCTTCAGCTGCTGCCGCGGGGTGAGACCGTCGTCGGATCGCTCCTTGATCCCGGCGCTGATCATGTCGCGAAGGCTTCCGACCCGAACCATGAAGAACTCGTCGAGATTGTTCGACGCGATGGCCAGGAAGCGAACCCGTTCGAGCAGGGGAACGGACGGATCGCCGGCTTCTTCAACGACCCGCTGGTTGAACTCGAGCCAGCTCAGCTCCCGGTTGAACAGCGGCACGGGCTCGGAAGCGGTCGCCAGGGGGGGAAGGGGGAGGGAGGAAATGGAAGGTCCTGAAGGAATCTCCTCCAGCTCGCCCGCGCCGGGAGGTTTTGCGGGAGCGTGTTCGGGTTTCGAAGCCTGTCTGGTCATGGTCCTTCCGGTTTCCGTGGGGCCTGATTGCACGCACCGGAAGCCCTCTGGTCTGGATGAAGAAGCATCCTTTACGCCGACTTTACACCGTGCAAACGGTCACTTCACGCGCGTGCATCAGAATCGCCATCGTCCCCCGGGTGGCCGACACGCTTCCGGCCTTCCGGGAGAAGCCCGTGTAAAGCCCGGTCGGCTTCGGACGCCGGCTGTTTACATCGTTACAGAGACTCAAAGACAGGAGTACGAGACAGATGAAGAAGACAATCACAGTTCAGAACTTCATGGCAGCGGCCGTCGCCGTGCTGATGGTTGCCTGCGGAGTCGGGGAACGCCCGGCTGGCGAAGGCGGACGGGCCGGCCGGCCGAAGCCGGTGACCGTGAAGGGGTCGGACACGATGGTCATCCTCGGCCAGCGCATGGCCGAGGAGTACATGAAGCAGAACCCGACCGCGATGGTCCAGGTGACCGGAGGCGGATCGGGGACGGGAATCGCGGCGCTGATCAACGGAACGGTCGATCTCGCGCAGTCGTCGCGATCGATGACCGAGGAAGAGAAGCAGAAGGTCGTCCAGAACCGGGGAGTCGGTGTGGTGGAGCGCTCGGTGGCGATCGACGCGCTCGCCGTCTTCATTCACGGCGGCAATCCACTTCAGAGCCTGACCATGGACCAGGTGAAGCAGATCTACCAGGGGAAAATCACGAACTGGCGAGAGCTGGGCGGGTCGGACTCGGCCATCATTCTCTACGGCCGCGAGAGCTCGTCGGGAACCTACGACTACTTCCGTGAGCATGTTCTCCTCAAAGAGGATTTCGCCCCCCGGGTTCAGACGCTCCAGGGTACGGCGGCCATCATCAACGCCGTATCGAAGGATCCAGCAGGGATCGGCTACGGCGGATTCGCGTATGCAAACGACGTGAAGCTGCTGCCGATCGCGGCGGAAGGGAAGGCTCCGGTCGCTCCGTCCGCGGAAACCGTCGCATCGGGCGAGTATCCGCTCGCGCGCTTCCTCTACTTCTACTACACCGAGAACCCGACCCAGGCGGTGCAGGACTTCGTCGCTTTCACGCTCACTCCCGAGGGGCAGGCCGTGGTCGACAAAGTCGGCTATTTCCCCCTCAACCAGGGTCCGGCGGCGATCGGCGGCGTCACCATCGAACCGGTGGTGAGCGAAACGAATGCACAGTGACGTGACGCCCACGCGTCGAGCGAGGTTGCGGCATGCTGTCGATGGGGTGATGACCGGCGTCTTCACGGGCGCCGGTCTCATCGCCATCGCGTTCATCTTCCTCATCTTCTTCTTCACGCTGAAGGAGTCGCTTCCGGTCTTCACGGATCCCGAGGTGAGGGAAGAAGCCAATCTGAGGGCATTCTTCGTCCAGGCGCAGCCGGGAGATACGCTCGTCGAGCGCTATATCTGGCAACCGACCTCGGCAGATCCGAAGATGTCGTTCATCCCGTTGATTCTGGGAACGCTGAAGGCGACGGTCGTCGGACTTCTGTTTGCGTGTCCCCTGGGGGTTGCGGCGGCTCTCTTCACGGCCGAGTTCGCTCCGCGCCGGTTGCGCGAGATCATCAAGCCGGTCATCGAGCTGCTGGCCGGGATTCCTTCCGTGGTTCTCGGGTTTTTCGCGCTCATCGTCCTCGCGACATGGGTCCAGGACCTGTTCGGATTCACGTACCGATTGAATGCCTGGAACGCGGGCCTCGCGCTCGGAATCGCCCTGATTCCGATCGTTTTCACCATCACGGAGGACGGATTCACCGCGGTTCCGCGCTCGTACCGCGATGCCTCCCTCGCGCTCGGATCCACGCGTCTTCAGACCGCGATCAAGGTCGTCCTCCCGGCGGCGGCACCCGCGATTTTCGCCGCCTTCGTTCTCGCATTCGGACGCGCGATCGGCGAAACGATGATTTTGCTCATGGCCGGCGGCAATGCCGCCATCAGCTCGTTCGACCTGGCCGACCCGCTTCGGACGCTTTCGGCGACGATCGCCGCCGAGCTCGGCGAAGTCGTTTTCGGCAGCGGGCACTACTCGGCCCTCTTCTTCATGGGGACGCTGCTTTTCGTCATCACGTTCATCAGCAACACCGTCGGCGAGCTCGCGATCAGAGCTATGCGGCGACGGATGCAGGGGGAGGGTTGACGTGAGCGGCGACTCCTGGGTCTCCTCTCCCCTTCCCGCGTACCGGCGGCGGCCGTTTCTCGACCGTATGTGGGTCGCCCTGCTCGGCCTGAGCGTGGTCGCGATTCTTCTCGCGCTCTTTCTGATTCTCGGGAATATCGCGATCAACGGGACCGGGCAGCTCAGCTGGGAGTTCATCAGCCAGCCGCCCCGCGATGGTCTCACCGCGGGCGGAATCTACCCGGCAATCATCGGGACGGCCATGCTCGTGATGATCATGACGGTCGTCGCGGTCCCGTTCGGAGTCGCCACGGCGGTCTATCTCCACGAGTACACGCCGGCCGAGGGGCCGCGACTCGCGTGGTTCCGGTTCCGTGCCTCGGCGGGGCGGAAGGGGCGGGTCAAGCTTCTGTTTCGATTCATTTCGGCGATGCTGGCCGTTGCGACGAGGAGTGCGGTCGCGAACCTGGCCGGTGTGCCGTCGATCGTATTCGGTCTTTTCGGTCTCGGCTTCTTCATCCAGTTCGTCGGCGGAGGCATGGACCGGGCGCTTTACGGCGGTGACATCGTCTGGGGGCAGGGGAACCTGATCTGGGCCGCTCTGACGCTTGCCCTTCTGACTCTTCCGACGGTCATCGTCGCAACCGAGGAGGCGCTTCGCACGGTTCCGTGGGAGCAGAGAGAGGCATCACTCGCGCTCGGAGCGACGCGCTGGGAGACGATCCGGAGGATCGTTCTTCCCGCGGCGATGCCGGGGATTCTCACGGGTGGGATCCTCGGGATCTCGCGAGGAGCAGGCGAGGTGGCGCCGATCCTGTTCACCGGCGCCGCCTATTACCTTCCCTATCTGCCCGAGCGGCTGACTGACCAGTTCATGCACCTCGGTTACCACGTGCTGATCCTGTCGACCCAGTCTCCGGACGTCGAGGCGACCAAGCCGATTCTGTTCGGCACGGTCTTCGTCCTGCTGGCGCTGACGTTTCTACTGAATCTGACCGGCGTGCTGATCCGGGCGAGAACTCGCTCGAAGATGCGCGAAGGGAGATAATCGATGACGACTCTCGACTTCGACCGGCGCACTGAGACGGAGACACCCGTGACGAGCGTTTCACAGCAGGAATCACGATCGGAAGTTCGCACCAAAATTCTGGTGCAGGACTTCGATTTCCATTACGGCGACAACCAGGTGCTTCATGGCATCTCG
>JBHEOL010000047.1:0-23287 GCA_046261635.1 Thermoanaerobaculia bacterium
CTGGCGCAGATCGAGCTGTTCCGGCCGGCCGTTCTTCTCGCCGAGCGGACATTCGAGCGGGCCACCGCTGGCTCCGCCCGGGATCTCGAAGAGAAGTTCTGGGGCCTCATGCGAGCCGGCGGATGCACGGTCGTGCACGAGATTTCTCATCCGGACGAGATTGCGTGGGCCGATCGTGTCGTTCTGATGGAGGGAGGGAGGGTGATCGTGGATGGGGGACCGCGGGAATCGTTCTCGGCCGCTCCGCCGGCGCTGGCGAGTCTGCTCGCACCCTCCACGAGCTTTCCCGTGATCCTCAGGGATGGCCGGATCGAGTCGCCGATCGGAGTCTGGCCGATGCCCGAGCTCCCTTTTGAAGGGAAAGGATTCGCGCTACTTCACCCCGCCGACTTCGAGCTCGCCGCACCCGGTCAGGAATCCGACTTCTTCGTGAACGTGGGCGAAGCGCGCTTTTTCGGCGGACGATGGGAGGTTCGGGGAACACTCACGGGAGGGACGATCCTCCGCGTCTGGCTTCCGCCCGATCAGCGGATCGGGCGGGGAAAGCTCCTCCCGCTTCGCCTCCTGAGGGAACGAATGCGGCTGTTTCCGATGAGCACCGATGAGGAGTCCGCCTGAGCCTGCCGGAAGAGGGGCTGCTGAGCGTACGGCACGCGGCGGCCGGAGGGGCCTCGCCGGGGGCGTCTGTTACAATGAGACCTCTCCTTCAGACCGGGGAACGGTGTTTGCAAAAGGTCTTTTCGAGCGGACAAACAAGAGAAGGCAGGTTCAGAATTGGCTATTCGCGCCCGGAGGCCTCGACAGACGCTGAGGAAACTTCTGGTCATCGACGATGACCTCAAGCTTCTCGCATCCTACCGTGATCTGCTTCTCCCCTACGGGTTCGAGGTTCTGACGGCCCCCGACGGAGAGCAGGCGATCACGCTCGTCGAACAGAACCCGGACATCATGCTCGTCATCCTCGACGTCGTGATGCCGACCATGGACGGGAAAGAGTGGCTTCGGTGGTTCCGCCAGCGCGCGAAAGAGTCGCCCGTGATCGTCATCTCGGCGTACACCTTTTCGGAGGAAGACGCGGACCTGCAGCCGACAGCGATTCTTCAGAAGCCGTTTCATGTGGCCGAGTTGCTCGATCTGGTCGGCCTGTTCTGCGGGCTCTCGACTCCGAGCGCGTCGGCGACGACTGTCTGAGCCGCGCTCAGCGAAGCGAGTCGAGCTGGAGTTGCAGCGAGGTCAGGCTTCTCTGAATCTCGATCCGGACGGGCACCTTCTGGGAATCCGCGGTGAGCCACACTTTCACCCCGCCCGGCCACCGCTTCTCGTTCCCCGGAGCGGCGACGATCTCGAATCCACGAGTGGAGACGCTCTCCCCTCCCACGGTCGCCATTCTGGAGCCGAGAGGACGAAAGATCACGGGATATACCTCGCCGTCGGAGTAGATCTCGGATTTGACCGGGGATGAGATCGAGTCCGCATTGAGGCGGAGGTAATAGATTCCCGTCAGAACGTCTCTCATGTCGCTGTCGGGAAGCTTGTGCACCCGGTCCTCCGCCGGGCGCTCCTCACGTTCCTTGCGCACCCGGGCGAGCCCGTCCTCGTAGTCGAAACGCGTCTGCTCGCCCCGCCTCCGTCCATCCCACTCGTAGCCGTGGAAGGTCATCAGAGTGCGGACCTGGAGGTCGTCGATCTCCGAACGGTAGACGTACATCCCTTCGCGCCGCTCGTTGCCCAGGATCCGGAGCTCGCTCTCGATCCTGTCGTTTCCGACGGGATTGTTGCGAAAAAGGCCGGATCCGGAGGTCGGGAACTTCAAGCCCGCGATCCACGAAAGAGCACCGCGAAGCCGCCAGGTGTAGCGGAGCTCCTCGGGCCGGGTGACCGGGCCGGCGGCCGCGAAAGCGGACGCTGCCGGGAAGACGACCGCCAGGACCAGCACGGCGACACGGATCAATCTTGTCATGGAGCTCATGGAAACGACTCGTTCGGGCACTTTATTCTGACGGGCCTCGTGGGCTCGAGGTCACGCTTCCCCCGGCCAGCGCCATCATGCGTTGCTCGACCTCGTCGATCACGTAGTCGGGGGTCGAAGCCCCGGCGGTGAGCCCGGCGATCCGGATGCCGGAGAACCATTCTGGCTGCAGGTCTTCCTCTCCCTGGATCAGGTAGGAAGGCTTGAGCTCGCGGCAGATCTCCCAGAGATGCCGCGTATTCGCGCTCTGCCTGCCACCGACGACGATGATGAGGTCGATTCCCGGGTCAGCTGCGAGCGCGCGGGCGGCGAGCTGGTTCTCCTTGGTGGCGTAGCAGATCGTGTCGCCGCGCTGGACGGTGGCAGCGCGCTCTTCGATCCGGCGAACCACCGGCTCGTAGTCGTCGGCATTCAGCGTCGTCTGGTAGAAGACCTTGATTCCCGAGTAGCCGGACCAGTCGACCTCGTCCACTTCTTCGATCCGCGAAACGATGTGATAGGAAGCGGGATCGAGGTCGTTGGTGTAGCCGATGACCTCTCGATGCTTCGGATCGCCGATGAAGACGAGGTGGAAATTCCGCTCCAGAGCGGCGCGGGCTTCGCGGTGGATGTCGTACACGAACTTGCAGGTGGTATCGAGGATTTCGAGGTTCCGCGACCGAGCGGCGTCGTGAAACGAGGGAGGAACGCCATGAGCCGAAAAGACGATCGTCGGCTCGGTGACGTCGTCGATCGACTCGACCGTCCGCACCCCGAGCGCATCCATCTCCGCCACGACCCGTTCGTTGTGAACGACCTGACCGAGGATGGCTCCGGCCGAGCCTTTACCCGCGAAACGCTTCACCTTCATGTCGGCGATGCGCACGCCCGAACAGAACCCGTATTTTTCAGCGCGCTTGACCTGCATCCGTCTCCCGGACCTCCTCGAGGAATCGCTGGCAACAACAGGGCCGCAGACGTGAAGATTGCACCCGCGAGCGTCCCGGAACGGGGAAGTCGCGTCCGAGCTCGGGGCTCCGGTAGGGCAGTTCACCGCGAGGACCGCCGGAAATGGCGCGTGCGGCCGAGCGTGACGATATAATCCGGCCCTTATGAATCCCGCGATGAAAGAGCATCTGGTCAGCCTCGTCGAGCCGCTCTACGACAATCCGGAGGCCGGGACGGGGTTCGATGAGGTCGAGCGGATCGAAGTGCTCGCGCGGCGGCTGTACGAGCCTTCGGCCGAGGAATCGCAGCTTTTCGAGCTGTTGATCCTCTTTCACCGTCTCGGCCGTTGGATGGCACATCCGGGAAATGCGGCCATCATCGGGCGTGCCTCGGGAGGCCTGCTGGCCGAGACGATGGTCGAGCAGCTTGCGAAATCGCTGAACCGCCTGGAGGCACCGGAGACGAATCTCGAACGAGTGGTCGCCTCAGCTGTCGCGATCGAGGCGGCCGGAGTGCGCGGGTTTTTCAATCGCGCGGCGAATGCCCGGCGGAGCGGCCGAACGGTCGAAGGCGTGGCCGTCTCCGAGATCGAGAGCCCCGGTGCGACCCCTGCATGGATGTCTCCCGAAGCGGCGACGATGCTCACTGCGCGCAGAGGGCGCGCACGCGCGGCGGCGAGTGCTCTTCTCGAGGAGCTGGAGCTGAGCGACGCGCCGGTGAGCCAGCGCTGACGGCCCCCCCCCCGGCGAAAGGTCAGACCCGCAGGACCCCGGCGCGCTCGAAGATCTTCGCTTCGATGAAGACCCGCACCAGCTCCCCGTCGAGCAGTCCTTCGTCGACCTCGAACCCCAGAATGTCGAGGGCCCTCTCGGTTGCGATCGCCCGCTTGTAGGGTCGGTCGGCCGCAGTGAGGGCATCATAGATGTCCGAGACCGTCATCATGCGCGACTGGATCGGAATGGTCGCAGAATCGAGCTTTCGAGGGTATCCGCGTCCGTTCAGTTTCTCGTGGTGCGCGTACGCGATCTCCGGCACGAAGCGGAGGTCGTTGGTCCAGGGGATCTTCGAGAGGAAGTGGAATGTGTGCGTAACATGGCTCTCGATCTCGCTTCTCTCCGTCGAATCGAGGTTTCCCTTTCGAATCGACAGGCGGGCGACCTCCTGCGGCTCGAGCAGCGGGCGCGCGTTCCCCTCGCGATCCGTGAATTGCCGTTCGGCGAGTAGCTGAAGATACTGAAACTCCCCCTCCGGCAGAACGGTGGGCTCGTTCGACTTCATCACGAAATCGAGATCGCCCTGCATCGCGGCAGCGGCCTCGGCGAGCTCCCGATCGACGGATCTCGCAAACTCCTCGTACCCTCCCCTCCCGTGGCCGAGCAGCCAGTCGATCTTTCGCTGACTCGCGCTCGCTTCCAGCGAGCGGACGATGTAGTCGAATCGCCCCCGAATCAGATCGATCTGCAAGGGGTAGAGTTTCTTCTCCTTGACCAGGACATTCTCCCGCACGCCAACCTTGCCGAAATCATGGAGCAGCGACGCGTAGCGGATCTCTCTGACCTGCTCCGACGTGAATCGGACGTCCCGGAATTTGTCGTCGTCGATCGAGTCGAGGGTTTTCGCCAGCTCCACGGTGAGGTCGGCCACCCGGAAGGAATGTCCCGAGGTCGTCGGGTCTCGCTGCTCGATCGCGGTTACCGAGGCCGTCACAAAGCCCTCGAACAGCCGCTCGATCGATTCGTAGAGGTAGTTGTTCTCCACGGCGACACCGGCGGCGCCAGCGAGTGACTGCATCGAGCGCGTCACCTGCGGATCGAACGGGATGACGAAATCGGGAACGGTTTCAGCCGTCAGCCGCGAGGGCGCCTTCTCCTTCTTGCGGTTGATGAGCTGGAGAACGCCGATGATCTCGCCGTTGTGATTCGACATCGGGAAGACGAGCATCGAGCGGGTGAGATAGCCGTTCGCCCGATCGAAGGAAATGTTGATCTGATACGGGACGCCTTCCGGTAGATCGTAGGCGTCGTCGATGACGAGAGTCTTGCCCGTCAGAGCCACGTATCCCGCAAGACTCTCCTCGGTGATCGACAGGGTCATCTCCTGAAAGTCCACCTGGATCGAGTCGTTCTGGGCCAGCTTCCAGCGGAGAACACCCTCCCCTTCCACCCGGTCGAGCAGGTAGAGCGAGCCTGCATCCGAGCGGCTCAGCTCCCGGGCCTTCGACAGAATCATCGGCAACAGAACGTCGTGATCCCGAACGGTCGACAACGCGATCCCGATCTTGTGGATCTCGTCGAGCTCCATGGTGACCCGCTGCATCTGTTGAACGAGCCATTCCTTCTCCAGATGCTCGACCGCCATCCGGGCCGCCCTGCCGATGACTTTCTTCAGGGCTCCGGCTGGCGGGAGCGCGTGGAGATGGAACCGGATCGAGGGGCTGTCCGCCACCTCGCACTCGCCGTTCAGTCCGAGACCGATGAACAGCGTGCCGGGCGACTCGGGAAGCACCGAAACGCCCTCGGCCAGATCTGCATCGAGAACGACCAGCCTCGGGCCGGACTCGTCGGGGAGATCCGCGAGCGAGCTGATCGGCTCCGCGATCATCGAAGGACCGATCTCATCCTGGAGGTTCAGGCTGGACTTAATCGGGTAGTAGACCTTGATTCCGGCCATCTCCGCCCCCATCACCCCCCGATGCAGGACATCGTGCGCTCCGGCTGCACGAAGTCCTCCCGGTTGATCCGGTGTCCCGGCTCCTTGGTGAGAACCATGGCACCGATCCGTTCCATCATCTCCTCGTCGCTGGCGCCCCGCCTGAGCGGAGTCTTCACATCGTGCTCGACGAGCGAAAATAGACACGTTCGCAGCATTCCGTCCGCCGTGAGGCGGATTCGATTGCAGTTCCCGCAGAACGGCGCTGTGACCGGCGCGATGATCCCGATCTCGCCCGGAGAATCCTCGAAGCCCCAGCGCACGGCCGTTTCGGAATCGGAGCGCTGGGGAAGCCGAATGAGGGGGAACGCCCCCTTCAGGCGTTCGAGGATCTCACGGCCCGAAACCACCTGGTCGATCGACCATAGGTGGCCGCTGTCCAGCGGCATGAACTCGATGAACCTGACCGTATGACCCGTTTCCCGCGAGAACGTCGCGAACGATTCGATCTCGTCATCGTTGACCCCGCGGATCACCACCGCGTTGATCTTGATCGGGGCGAACCCGGCGTCCGACGCAGCCTGAATCCCCTCGAGGACTTCGCGAAGGGCGTTCCGGCGCGTCATGGCGAAGAAACGATCGTGCCGGAGCGAATCGAGCGAAATGTTGATTCGCCGGACCCCGGCGGATCGCAGTTCCGGCGCGAATGCCGGAAGGAGCTTCCCATTGGTCGTCAGGGAGAGATCCTCGACCCCCTCGATCTTCGAGAGCCGCCGGATGAGCGAGGTGGCCTGCGGCCGGAGCAGGGGCTCCCCTCCAGTGACTCTCAGCTTCCGGACTCCGAAACGGGCGAAGATCCGGGTGAGCCGGATCAGCTCCTCATATGTGAGGATCTCACTCCGCGGTTTCCAGTCGACGTTCTCGACCGGGATGCAATAGGTGCAGCGGAAGTTACAGCGGTCGGTGATCGAGATTCGCAGATCGCCGATCACACGACCGTAGGAGTCGCGCAGTTCTCGTTCGGGCATGGTGCTCATGAGGTCGTTGTTCCCGGGCCCGGGTCCGCCGGAGCCGAACTTCCATTATGCCACCTCGCCACCGATTTGCGTTTGGCTCGTCCAGTGGACGGTTTCTGTTGCAAGAACCGGAAGAGCTGCTCCCGTCCTCCCCCCTCCGACGTACACTCTTTCCTGCCGAGCTTTCCCGCAGCCGGTGCCGCAAGGTACCGTCGAATCCATCGGTTACGAGGCGCGGGCGCGCTGCCGGGCGGGTGCATGGGGCAGAAGACGCGACATGGCCGCTGGATTGCAAATAATATGGAGTGCCCATGACCCCGATCCGCTGCCCCGAATGCCAGAGCCTCAGCCCCGAGGATGCGATCGCCTGCGAGCGGTGCGGCCTGCTGTTCCTCCACCGTGAGGCGCCGCGGCGCCGGCAGGAGGATTTCGCCGCCCACGGGCGCCGGGCCAACGATCAGCCCTTGCATCCCTGCCCCTTCTGCCTCGCCAAAATCGAGGAGGAAGCCGTCCGCTGCCGCCACTGCGGGCAGATCGTGGATGAGGACTTCCGCAGGCAGCAGGCGCGGCGGCGCCGCGAGAAGATCAACTATGCGAGCTGGGTCGCTTACGTCTTCGGTCTGATCACGCTGCTCCTGTTCAAGCCGGTGGGGTTGATCTCGATCGGGGCGGGTCTTCTGCTCTCGATCCTCTATTACGCCATTCCGTCCGAGGGGCTCGACCGGGCCGTAGAAGGAGAATCCCGCTTCCGCCGCTGGAAGCGGAGTCTTCGATCGCAGATGAAATTCGAGCGGGTCACCATGCCGATGCCGGCCTTCCGGAAGGCGAAGATCGTGTTCATCGGAACCCCGGTCCTCGCGACGATCATCGGTTACCTCGCGAATTTTCTTCTGCTCCAGCAGCCGATGAACGAGATCCTCAAGGGGAACGCGGCGTTCGCCGGCATGTCGGTCTCGGCTCACTACGAGTACTGGATCGTGCCGGGAGCGGTCGTCTACGACTTGAAACAACTGAGCTCGCAGAGCACGCCACTCGAGGTTCACACTGCCTTCCTCGAGTACGCTCGCAAGATGCAGGGCCGCGATTTCGAGAAGGTCTCTCTCCGCTGGCAGGGAGATGAGCGATTCTCTCTCGACGGCGAAAACTTCCGCCGGGCCGGTGCCGAGTACGCCCAGCAGAACTTCGCCTGGGTCCTGTTCGACCTTCCCCGCCTTTTCGAGCCGTCGAAGGGCGCCGCGCCCGAGGATACGGCTCAGGCAGACGCGCTGACGGAGTTCCACCGGCGCTGGTACGCAGCCGAAGCCGCAGGTTCCACCCCCGCGTTCTAGCGTGTCCGCACCAGGTCCACCCGGACCGTCACCCTCGGGTCAGGTACCCACGCTCTTCCAGATCCCGGAGCAGATCGACGGCGGAGGTGAAGTGAAACGCCTCGATCCCCGCATTGCGCGCCGCCGTCACGTTCTCCGCGAGATCATCCGTGAAAAGGACCTTCTGGGCCGTGGTTCCGAGCGTTTCGAGCGTCCGGTGATAGATCTCCGGGTCAGGCTTCGCGCTTTTCAGCCGATGGGAGAAGACGAAGATGTCGCTCCTGTCGAAGAGCGATCCGAACAGCCGCGGGATCACGTCGGCGTGAACCTCGTTGGAGTTCGACAGAAACGCGATCCGGTATTGCTGTCGCACGCGACGGAGGACCTCTTCGATTCCTTCGACGGTTCCGGCGAAAAAGTCGCCCCATACCTTGCGAAACGTACGGAGGTCTTCCGAGTAGCCGATGCGCTCGCGGAGAAACTGATGAAACTCGCGGAATGAGATGAGGCCGCGCTCCAGGTCCCGATAGCTGCCCGGCGCGTCCATCAGCTCGATCAACTCTTCGCGGCGGACGCGCGACTTCTTCGCGATCCTGTCCAGCACCCGGTCGTAATCGAGCCGGATCAGGACGTTTCCCAGATCGAACAGAAACCACTCGTGGCCGGATCTCATCGTCACATCCTGAAGATGCCGAACCGCGGATCTTCGATCGGCGCATTGTAAGCGGTCGAGAGTCCCAGCCCGAGAACCAGCCGCGTATCGACCGGGTCGATGATCCCGTCGTCCCAGAGCCGTGCAGTCGAGTAGTACGGGCTCCCCTCCGCTTCGTACTTGGCGAGAACCGGGTCGGCGATCGCACGCTCCTCTTCTGCCGAAAAGATCTTCCCTTCCCTCTCCGCCTGCTCCTTCTTCACCGTGACGAGGACCCCGGATGCCTGTTCGCCGCCCATCACGCTGATGCGGGCGTTCGGCCACATCCAGAGAAATCGCGGATCGTACGCCCGACCGCACATCCCGTAGTTTCCCGCGCCGAACGAGCCGCCGATGATCACGGTGAGCTTCGGAACGGTCGAGTTCGCAACGGCGTGGACCATCTTGGCCCCATCCTTCGCGATCCCCCCCCTTTCGTACTGCTTTCCAACCATGAACCCCGTGATGTTCTGAAGAAAGACCAGCGGGATCCTGCGGAGATTGCAGAGCTCGATGAAGTGAGTTGCCTTGAGCGCGGACTCGCTGAACAGCACGCCGTTGTTCGCGAGAATGCCCACCTCGTAGCCCCAGATCCGCGCGAAGCCCGTGACGAGGGTGGTGGCGTAGCGCTCCTTGAACTCGTGGAAGCGAGACCCGTCGACGATCCTCGCGATGACCTCACGGACGTCGTAGGGGCGCCGCAGATCCGCCGGAATGACGCCGTAGATCTCCCGCGCATCGTACGCCGGCTCCTCCGGCTCCCGACGGCCCGCAGGTTCGACCTTCCTGTTCGGGATGCTCGCGACGATGTTGCGGAGAATCGAGATGGCGTGGCGATCGTCGTCCGCGAAGTAGTCGGCGACGCCCGAGATCCTCGTGTGGACGTCGGCGCCACCGAGCTCCTCCGCGGTCACGTCCTCCCCCGTCGCGGCCTTCACGAGCGGAGGCCCGCCAAGGAAGATCGTTCCCGTTCCCTTCACGATGATCGCTTCATCGGACATGGCGGGAACGTAAGCCCCGCCCGCGGTGCATGAGCCCATCACGGCCGAGATCTGAGGGATTCCCAAGGCCGACATCCGCGCCTGATTGAAGAAAATCCTCCCGAAATGCTCGCGATCGGGAAACACCTCCGCCTGCAGCGGAAGGAATGCGCCACCGGAGTCGACCAGATAGATGCATGCGAGACCGTTCTTCTCGGCGATCTCCTGCGCGCGTAGATGTTTCTTGACCGTCATGGGGAAGTAAGTCCCTCCCTTGACGGTCGCGTCGTTCGCGATGATCAGGCATTCGCGCCCTTCCACCCGGCCGATGCCCGAGACGAGTCCGGCACCGGGGGCGCCGTCGTCATACATCCCATTGGCGGCGAGCGCAGAGAGCTCGAGGAAAGGAGTCTCTGGATCGAGAAGCAGCTCGATGCGCTCGCGCACGGAGAGCTTTCCCTGCTCGCGATGGCGCTCGAGGTACTTCGGTCCTCCGCCCAGGCGCACTGCGGCAATCCTTTCCCGGAGCTCGGCCACGAGCCCCTCGATTCGCCCAGCGTTGAGGCGGAACTCTTCCGAGCCGGTCTGGAGATGCGATTCAATCGGTTCCATCGATGCCTCTCGATTGGTACAGGTCGGTCAGCCGCCGTGCGAGGAGGAGGGTCGCTCCGTCGCGGTGCGCCGCGACACGCATCAGCGGGGATGAACCGCCGCGCGGATGGCCTCGACGGCCTTCGCCGTCGACGTCCCGGGGGGAAAGATTTCTCGCACTCCCATCTGGCGGAGCTTCTCGATGTCCGTGTCCGGGATGATTCCGCCGGCGAATACGGGGATGTCGCCCGCTCCTTCTTCCTTGAGCTTCTTCAGGATCTCGGGGAACAGGACGTTGTGCGCACCGGAGAGAATGGAGAGGCCGATCGCGTCGACGTCTTCCTGGATCGCCGCGGCGACGATCTGCTCGGGAGTTTGGCGGAGGCCGGTATAGATGACCTCCATTCCGGCGTCGCGAAGTGCCCGCGCGACGACCTTGGCCCCCCGGTCGTGGCCATCGAGGCCGGGTTTGGCGATCAACACGCGGATTTTCCGTTCAGTCATCATCAGGGCTCCGATTCACGCGGCACGTTGTCCCTGAAAATGGAGTAGATCACGATGTCGTGATAGACCCCTTCCCGATAGAACTCGCGCGCGAGTTTTCCTTCTTTGACGAAGCCATTGGCTTCGAGCAGGTGTTTCGCTCTGTCGTTATAGTCGAATACTTCGATTCGCAGCTTGAACAGGTTCATCTCTTCGAATGCGAAACGGGCGAGCGTCCTGATGGCGTCGCCGCCGAATCCGCGGTTCCAGGCGCTCGGCTCGCCGATGAACAGCCCGAACCGGGCGCGGCGCGAGACCCAGTCGATGTCGTGAATCGAGGCGTTGCCGATATGCTCGCGGTTGTCGCGGCGCTCGATCGCGAAATGCCGCTCGCTGGCGGAGGGCCTCACGGACTGCTCCAGCCACTCCGCCTCCTTGAACAGCGGCATCGGGTAACGCGACTTCAGCGTGCCGACGATCTGCGGGTCGTTCATCCATCGGTAGCAGCGGTCGAGATCCTCGGCGTCGAGCGCCCGGAGAATCACATTCTCGCCTGCGATCATGAATCGGCGACGGATCCCTTCATCGCCTTCCGGATACGAATCTCTCTCCGTTCGATTTCCCATAGTCGGGCGGATTATATGAAGGGAACGCCCGTCCGGCCAGACGAGCGGCACGATTTCTGCCACTCGCCCCCGGCATGAGCCCCCCTTTGGCCCAGTCGCCCCCCCGAGGAGCGGACCCACGATGACCCGCCGGTCCGGCGTCGCCGGGATCGTATTGATCGTGAAGAGGATTGATGAGATCGATGAGTATTTCCGCCGCTGAACGAATGTCCCAGGTCCGGCCCGAGACCCTCGAGATCCATCGCCGCGCGATCATCGTCGATGGCCACTGCGACACGCCCTATCGTCTCAAGCGCCATCAGATCGGAGTCGCCGACCCTGACCGCAGCGCCCAGGTCACGCTCGAATCGCTGGTCGAGAGCGGCATGACTGCCTCCTTCTTCGCGGCTTACGTCCCGCCGTTCTATGCGGATCGAGGAGCGGCTGCCTTCGCCGACACGCTGATCGACATCATCCAGCGCGAGGCATCGCTCCATCCTACCGCTCTCCTCGCCGGGCGCTCGGTCTCGGACATCCGGCGGGCGAAAGAGCTCGGCAAGGTCGCCCTGATGACCGGAATCGAAGGAGGACATGCAATCGAGGACTCGCTCGAAAAGCTCGAGGCCTTCTACGCGCGAGGCGTGCGCTACATGACTCTCACGCACGCCAACACGAACAACTGGGCGGACTCCTCCACCGACGAGCCGCGCCACGGAGGACTCTCTTCCTTCGGCCGGGAAGTGGTCGCCACGATGAACCGGCTCGGGATGATGGTGGACATCTCGCACGTCGCCGACACGACCTTCTACCACTCTCTCGAAACTTCCTCCGTCCCCGTGATCGCGTCGCACTCCTCCTGCCGCGCGCTGACGCCACACCCGCGGAATCTGTCCGACGCGATGCTCCGCGATCTGGCGCAGGTAGGCGGGGTCTGCATGATCAACTTCTACTCGGGGTTCATCAACCGGACCGTGGCGGAGGTGGTTCGCGGCGCCGTGCCCAGGCACGACGCCGATCAGCGACCTGGCCCCAACGAGGAGATTCCCGACGACCGGGAGGATTGGGCTTCTTTTCAGGCGTGGTATGGCTCCCTCGCCTGCCCGGAGGCGACGCTCACCGACGTGCTCGATCACATCGTTCATGCGGCGGAGGTGGCCGGGGTCCAGACGGTGGGGATCGGCTCTGATTACGATGGAGTTCCCGCACTCCCCGCGGAAATCGCCGACATCCGCACCCTTCCGCTTCTGACCGAGGGGCTTCTCGACCGCGGCTTTCACCCCGGCGAAGTCGAGGCGATCCTCGGGGGAAACCTCATGCGGGTGTTCGGCGAGGTGGAAAAAGGGCGGCGGTAGAGGGCACTAGTGGACTGTTACCGTCGACGTCCGATCTCCTGCTCGAATCCTGCGAGCAGCGCATCCAGGTCTTCGATCCGTTCCACGTCGCCTTTGGGCTGCTCGTTCCTCTCCGGGCTCGCGATGAAGAATCCGCGCCCCCGGGACGCCGCAAAGGTCAGCGCCTCGAAGTCGGTCAGATCGTCGCCGGCGTAGATTACGCGCTCTGCCCCGAGGTGGTCCGCGAGCCAGCGGAGAACCTCCTGTTTCGACGCGCCTCCGACGGAGGCTTCCGCGACCGCGCGTCCCCGGATGATCTCGAGCCCCTCGCCTTCCGCCCAGCGCTCGAACGCCTGGACGAGCGGGTGGCCGGCGTCGACCCCCGACGCGCCGCGCCAGTGGGCGGCGAGCCCGAAGCGTTTCCGCTCGAGCCGGATTCCGGCGCGCTCTGCCTCCTCGATCCAGGATTTCGGAGGGGATCCGCGCCATGGCTCGGCTCCCCGGACCTTCGTTCCATCGGGGGAGACGATCTCGTGGCCGTGGGAGCCGCTGTACCAGACCTCGAGCCCTTCGGCCCTCGAGCGGAGATCATCGCAATCGCGGCCGGAGATCAGGGCCACGACGACCCGATCGTTGGTTTGAGCGCGGCGGAGAAAATCGAGGGCGCGTGGGTCGATGCGCACCGCTTCCGGATCGCGCTGGATCGACGCGAGCGTACCGTCGAAATCGCTGGCGAGAAGGAGGATTCCCACCCTCAGCGCCTCTCCGCCGGCGCTTCGGAAAGGGGTGGCGACTGGATCCCGGGCCGCCAGCTCCGCTGGTTGACTTCCCAGATCTCCGCCATGTCCGTCAAAAGAGCCGCGGACCAGTCGTAGATCGTATTCGAGGCGACGGCCTGCCTCATGGACCGCATCCGGGCCCGCTGCTCGTCGCGGGACATGTTGATGGCGTGGTACATCGTCTCCCCGATCTCGGTCGTGTTGTAAGGGTTGACCAGGAGCGCGCCCTCGAGCTCCTTCGCCGCGCCCGTGAACTGGCTGAGAATCAGAGCTCCGTCCTCTTCGACGCGCGAGGCGACGTACTCTTTCGCGACGAGGTTCATCCCGTCGTGCAACGGAGTGATGAGCGCGCAGTCCGCCAACGCGTAGAGCCTCCGCACTTCGTCGAAGTCTCCGTGACGCAGGTCGAACCGGACCGGCTCCCACCCGTCACTTCCGAATCGCAGGTTCAGCTCGGACGCCGCCTCCTCGATCTCGCTGATGAGGTCGCGGTACCGCTTGATGTGCGTGCGGCTGGGGGCCGCGAGCAGGTAGAGCACGACTTTCCCGATCACCTCCGGATGCCGGGTCAGAAGCGAGTCCATCCCCCAGATTCTCTCGATCAGCCCCTTCGTGTAGTCGGCCCGATCGACCCCGGCAAACACGAACATCCCCTCCAGGCCCAGTTCCAGCCGCCGCTCGCGCCCCTCCTCCGGTTTTGCGGCCGGATAGGGCCACTGGACGCTGATCGGATACGGTTTGACCCGGGTGAGATGGCCTCCGTACTCGACCGTCATATCCTCGAGATCGACCCTGGCTTCGAGATACCTCTGGACCGTGTCGAGAAAGTTCAGACAGTGATATCGGGTGTGGAACCCGATGACGTCGGCCCCGAGCATCCCCGCGAGGATCTCGCTCTTCCACGGACAGATGCCGACGACCTCGCTGTTCGGCCAGGGGATATGCCAGAACAGGCTGATGACCGAGTCGGGAGCGAGTTTGCGCAGCTCGGCCGGAAGCAGGGCGAAGTGGTAGTCCTGGACGAGCACGAGGCCGTGACCGCCGGCTTCCTCTGCGGCCACTTCCGCGAAACGGCGGTTCACGGTCACGTAGGCTTCCCAGTCGGCCTCTCTGAAGATCGGCCGGGCGTGCGCCGTGTGACAGAGCGGCCAGAGTCCCTCGTTGGAAAACCCGTAGTAGTAGCCCTGCTCCTCTTTCTTCGTGAGCCAGACTCGCCGGAGAACGTATTCGGGGGATTCCGGAGGCACGCCGAGCCGCCCCTTCGCATCCGAGGTCTCGCGATCGGCGGATCCACTCCCGTGGCCGACCCAGACCCCTCCGCATGCGCGAAGCAGCGGCTCGACTCCGGTGACGAGACCGCTCGCCGGCCGGTTGACCACGATCTTCTCGCCTTCCTTCAGATGGATGAACGGCTCGCGATTGGCGACCAGGACGAGCCGGGTGTCCGGCATGTCCTGTTCGACCAAGCGCCGGAGCCTCGCCGGACCCGATTCCGGCGGCTCGCGCTCCGCCTGCCTTCGCCGCCTCTGTTCGACCGACTCGTCGAGGCTTCGGATCAGGCTCCGAATGTCCGGTGGGAGGTCGCGCGGCGGCTGCTCGCCACGCACGGCCCCTCGAAGCACGGCGGCGAAGCGGCTTCTGGCGCGACGGCGGGCCGTCCGCGAGATGAGCCAGAACAGCACGCCCGCCAGAGCACTCGCCGCGATCGCCGCGAGGATCGACAGCTCGGTAATCGTCCGGCCGCGACGGGAAATGAGTCCGCGATCCTGAATGATGACGAGGTCGCTCCCGTCCGGCAGGCGATGGCCCGAAACGAAGAGCTCCTCGGAGCCGAACAGCGCGTTCATTCCCGTTCCGGCCGCCGCGGCTCCGCGGATGGGCCCATCCCCGCAACCGATCCATCCTTCCAGCGCGGCGCTCGAGAGCAGAGTCTCCGTTCCGCGGCACAGAAGGAGTCCATGCACCCGGTCATCGGCCGCAATCGTCTCGAACCGGGTCGCGACTTCCGATGGAGGAGCATCGGCGAGCAGAGTCGCGACGAGTCGCGAATTGCGCGCGAGGTCGCGCGTCTGCCAGTTGCGGATACCGCGGCCGAGCCAGAGAAAGGCGGCGACGAGGAAGAGGGCCGTAGCGATCGTCAGAACCGCGACGACGACGCGTTCGTCGCGCCCCATCGGCCGGGTTCGGATGTCAGGTTCGCTCGTAGGTGGTAATTCGCTCACGGGCGAATCGACCTGCGAAACACACGCCACCGGACTCTACGGGAGCGATCCCATCCACGATTCCGTGAGTCAGTGGAATCCAGAGGCCCCTCAGGGGCGCGCGAGCCGCTGGACGATTTCATCCACAATCGCGGTCGCGCTCGACGACGGGGCTGCGTGATGGTTCACGATGATCGACACGTATCGACGTCTGCCATCGGGAAGCCTCAGGATGCCGCTGAGCGCGTTCACTCCAGTGAGGGTTCCGGTCTTGCCGTGGAAGACCTCGTCGAGTCCTCCCAGCCGGCGCCGGAGCGTCCCCTCCCCTTCTTCCGGGATCGTGAAGACGACCTCATTTGCGCCCCGCCGAGGAGGCGCGTCGAGCCATCGCATCAATTGGACGATGGCGCGCGGACTCACCAGATTGCGCACCGACAGACCCGACCCGTCCTCGAAGCTGAATGCATCGGGATGGATCCCTACCTCGCCCGTCAGAAAGAGGCGCTCGATCTCGAGAGCCTCGTCGAAACTCGCAGGGTCACCGTCTCCATCGATGGCGATTCGCTTGAAGAGAGCATCGGCGTAGAGATTCTGGCTGACCTTCATCATCGTCGCCAGCAGATCGAACAGGAAGGGCGACGACAGGGTCGAGATCCGGCGGGCCGTGGCCGTGGCGAGGCCGGGACGCGGCTGTTGCTGGACATCGATGCCGCTCCGCACGAGCACGTCGTGCAGGCCCTGTGCGGCATAGAGCGACGCATCGCGGATCGAAACGAGCTCCACCCGCTGCCGGCTGGCCGCGGGCACCGTTCCGGTGAGCTGGATCGTGTTGTCCGGTGCGCTCGAAAACACGAGCGAGCGCGCCGGCCCGCACTGAATGAAATGCCGCGTCCCGACGAACGCCGGGTCGGTTCCGAGGACTGCCGTCTCGCAATCGGGGAACCGGTAGAAAAGACCAACCACGTTCTCGTTGAAAGAGAGGGCATCGATCGGGGCCTGGTAAGAGGTGCCGAGATCCTCGAACTGCCACGTCCCGTGCATCGTCTCGCGATCGAACGCCGAGCCATCTCCGATCACGGCTCCCGTGACGGTCTCGATGCCGAGCCGACGGAGAGCGCCGACGAACGGCGCGAACATTTCGTCGTGAAGGCCGTGGACGTGACGTCCGCCGAAGGAAGGATCGCCGTAACCCTTGATGACGACGTTCCCGAGCAGGGCGCGGCCGACGATCTGTCCCTCGACCCAGAGCTCGGTCGGTATGCGCGAATCGAGCGCGAAACACGACTCGTTGACGGCCGCCGTGAAGAGCTTACGGTTCGAGGCCGGAATCATCAGCGTATCGCCGTTCGTCTCGTAGAGGAGAGTGCCGTCCTCCTCCTCCACGTAGATTCCCCACACGGCGCGGTGAAATGGAGGCGTCGATATCCGGGCTTCGATGAAGTCGCCGAGCGACTCCTCGGCGGGACCGACCGAAGGAGTGGTTGCACAGCCGCTGGCGGCGAGTGCGAGGGAGATCACAATCACGCGAAGGACGAAGGGCATCAGCCGAAACTCCAGTGTTCCCATGATGACTGTTCCAGATTGTATCGGCATGACTCGAGGATCGTCTTCGGATCGATCTCCGGAAAACGGGCGCCGAGCCTGGCTGCGGCCGGATGGGAAAGCAGAAACGCCGCGAAATCGCGCGCCAGCGGGTAGACCACATCGTTCACTTCGATCTCGAGTGGAACCTGGGGCTCCCCGTTCGCGATTCTTTTCGACTCGAGCTCCGCGTCGAGGAGGAGAATCTCGTGCAGAACCTCGAGAGATCCCCGCTCGGACTCGAGCTTCGCGACGATCTCGGCCACCTTCGACGGAGAAGCCGGGTCGCCGGCGGAGGGTGCGGCTCCGCGCGGCGCGCCGCACCATTCGACCACAGCCGGCCGAAGGGCCGGCCATGAGGGATGGCGGTCCTGTGCTTCGGAAAGCTTCCAGCAGGCGACCGCGGTGATGAGCGGGCCTCCGGAATCCCCCGGAGCGCCGGAGGCAGCTCGAAAATAGTCGACAGCCAGCGAGGCACCATCGAGGTTCGCCGCCAGCCATCGTTCGGCGGCCGGAAGATCGCTGCCCGCAACCGCTTTTCGGATCGAGTCCATCGACGCGTCTCCCGGTTCCGCGGGCGGCGGCTCGAACATCGGAGCTTCGCTCCAGGGCAACCTTCCCGACGCCGCGTAGACGGCGCACTCGATCAGCAACGCACCCCAGCGCTCGCCGGCCATGGTGCGAAGCTCACCCGCCGCAACTGCGGCGAGCAAGGCGTGTTTTCCGTGCTGGGATGGATTGTAGGCCAGTGCCGCGAAGCGGGAGACGGCATCGAACAGCTCGTCGTGCTCCCCGCGCGAAAGCCAGCCGGCCGAAAGAGCGCGAACCTCATCGAGGTCGCGTTGCAGCATGGCCGCATAGAGCTCACGAACGGCCGGCTTCATCGGGGTGCCTGCTCCGTCAGCGTTCGGGAGGCGGCGGCTGGGTCGCCGTTGGGGCGCCTGACTGGTTCACATAAGCGCCCTCGTTCGGAGAACGCTCTTCCGGGATCTCGCTCGTCTGGGTGAGCACGGCCGCGTCCTCGTCCGTCGTGGTGGCCGGGGGAGTCGCGGGGCGGATGATCTCGGTCTGCACTCCTCCGTCCGTCTCCCTCTCGCAACCCGCGAGGAAGAGAACGCCCAGCATTGCGATCAGAATCAATGGTTTCACGATGACCTCGCCAGGGGCGGAACGTTCATGCCGCCCAATCCCTCTCAGGAGTTGACTCGCCCTTCTGCAAGAACTTTGACAGCACCCCGTGTGGTTCGCGAAAACCGCATAAAATGCGGGGCGTCATGAAGTCAGCGAAACGAATCGGTATTTTCGGGTGGGGCCTGGTGGCTCCCCTATCCCCAAACGTTGAAGCCTTCGAAAGAAACCTCGAGAAGTCGGGTTCGTGGCTGACCCCGTTCCAGGGGTTCGGCCCTTCCAACTTTCTAGTCGGGTATCCAGAGTTCGCCTTTGAAGATTACCACGAGTGGTTCGACAGCCGGTTTCCGCCATCGCGCTTCTCCCAGCTCGACGAAAAAATGGGGCCGATGACCAAATACGCGATGGGGGCGTTCATTCAGTCCCTCGGCCAGAACCCCGGGATCGAGCAATATCTCCAGTCGCTCGGGCTCCGCTGCCACGTGTATGTCGGCACGGGACTCGGCGAGCTGACGGTCCTTCACGAGCAGGCGACCTCCTACGACCGTGCCCGTCGACGATGGAATGAATTCTGGGCCGCCGGAGAACGGTGCGAGCCACGTCGCCGCCATGAGGCGGGAGAAACCGACCCCGAAGCCCCCGCCGAACCCGGCATGTTCCAGATCGGGTCCGAGGAGTGGATCGACGCGAAGGGCGCCTGGGAGGAGTACTGGATGCAGCGCAGCGATGCGCTCCAGCACTATCTCGCTGAAGCCAGCCAGATCCAGGCAGAGCCCGTTCCCCCTTCTTCCGGCGCGGCGAAGCTCGGCAACATCCGCGAAAAATTGAAGGGAATCCGCAATTTGAACCGCAAGTGGGGATGCCCTCCGGAGCCATGGGCTGCCGTCTCGGCAAGGCTGCTGTGGAACATCGCCAACATCCCCGCGTCGCAGGTCTCGATGATCGGGAGAATCACCGGGCCGGCCTTCGCTCCCATCGCAGCCTGCGCTTCCTTCGGAGTCGCCCTCCGGATGGCGATAGACTCCATCCGCCTCGACGAGGCGGACGCCTGCGTGATCGGGATGACCGACCCCCCGCCCACTCCCCTCACGATCTCGGCGTTCTACAGCGCGAATGTACTCGCGTCCGACGCGGATGTCTCCCGTCCGATGACCGGTCTGAAGGGAACCCACGTCTCCGGCGGGAGCTGCATCTGGATCGTGGGAGATGCCGAAAAGCTCGCAGCCCGGGGCTTCACCCCCCTCGGCATGGAAATCGTTTCGGTCGGCACGTCCTCCGATGCGCACCACATCATCACCCCTTCGAAGGTTGGTCCTCAGGCTGCGATCCAGCACGCCCTCCGCGGTCTCGATCCGGCGAGCGTCGGCTCCTGGGACATGCACGCCACGGCCACACCGGGTGATGCCACCGAGATCGAGCACTCGATCGAGGTTCTCCACCCGGACGTCATCTTCTCCGCCCGCAAGGGAACCTTTGGTCACGGCATGTCGGTCGGAGGCGGATGGGAGCTGACGGCCCAGCACCTGGGGACCGTCGCCGGCCGCCTCTTCCCGGCTCCACTGACCGAGGAGGAAATTCACGCCGACGTTCGCCTTCACAACGCGAGGTTCGTTCAGGTCGACGGATGCGACGCTCCCGCCGGTCTCGCCGGAAAGCTCAGCATGGGGATCGGGGGGATCAACTCCTGCGTGGTGAGCCGGCCGTGGAGCGAAGCCCCCCTCCAGACCGCCCCGGAGGAATGATCGCCTCGTTCAGCGCGTGACGCAGGGACCGGCCGAATCGGGGAAGGTCTCCTTCCACGCCTCGTGCGCTCCCAGAAGGGCGAGCGAGCGCTCGAAGCGCTCGCGGTGGAGCGGATGGTTGAGCCACGTCGATCGGCCGGACGGATGCGGAAGGACGATCACGTCGAAGAAGAGGCCGGCTCTCGATGCTCGAAACGATTCGCCGACCAGTTCCACCAGCGGCATTTTCCCGACGAGCAGCTCAGCCGCGAGCGTTCCGACGGCGATGACCAGCTTCGGGCGGAGAAGCCGGACCTCGCGATCCAGATGCACGGCGCACCGCGCAAGCTCCTCCGCCGAAGGGACGCGGTCGCCGCCCTTCGGAGCCTTTCCGGGGAAGCAGCGGATCGCGGCGGCGATGTGGACCGATTGCCTGACATCGCTCTCGCTCACCCCGAGCCGGGCGAACCAGGAGAAGAGCCGCTTCCCCGCAGTCCAGGCGAATGGCCGCTGCTCCTCTGCTTCGCGAGGGCCGGGAGCCTGCCCCACCAGAAGCACGCGCGCTCCCTGCACGGCTCCGGTGACGGGAGATCCGGCGACGCCCTGGCAGGCCCGGCAGGCGAACAGCTCCTTCAGATGGAGATCCCACTGCTTCATCATCGGCTTCGTCATTCCAGGCGAGCGCGAGCGGCATCAGCAGCGCAACGTGCGCTTTTGCTCGACCGCGCGCGAGCGATCCTTTAAGATCAACGCAATGCGCAGAACGGCCCGCGCGCTACTCCTCTTCCTCGTCCCCGCGATCGCGTCAGCCTGGTCTCCGGAGGCCGAGGTGCGCATCGCGTCGAAAGCTGCTGCGCTCTCTCCGCCCGACCTCCGCCTGCTTCTCGACAAGTACTCGGCCGAGTACCTTGCCGGAGTGCGGGACGCCGCGGGGGCCGCAGGCGAACGCGATCATCGCGAGGCCACGGCGGGCCGTCGCGGCCCGATCCGCTCCGAGCTCGAGCGCTCCCTGGCGGACGCCGTGACCACCGTGCGCGAGCGGCAACCGATGCGCGAGCTCGCGTATCGGCTCGGGACCGTCGCACACTTCGTCTCCGACGCCAACAATCCCCTGCGCGTCGGCCCGCAGAGCCTGCAGGTGGTCGAGAGCGATTACGAACGCTATTTCGACCGCAGCCTCCGGAAGTTCCCGACCGTCTTTTATGGCCTCCACGACCGGCTCGATCCGACTCCCGTCATGGACCAGGCGTTGGCCCGCAGCCGCCGGTTCAGCGACCTGCTCCTCGAGGAATACCATCGGGATGGCAGGCGGCGCACCGCGGCCGAGTTCGACGACCGTTCCACCGCGTTCGGGATCGCCTCCATCTCCTACTCCCGGGCCGTGAGCGACACGGTCAACCTGTTCTACTACGTCTGGAAAGAGGCCGGCGGTGACGTCCGTTCAGCCAGAATCCTGAAGAAAGGCAACCTCCTCCTCAACGAGAATGTCCGATAAACGAGCGATCCTCTCCGTCTACGACAAGAGGGGGATCGTCGAGCTGGGCAGGTTCCTCGCGGACCGCGGCTACGAGATCCTCTCCACCGGTGGAACCGCGCGCGAGCTCGGCTCCGCCGGCGTTCCCGTCTCCTCCATCACCGACTACACAGGAGCGAACGAGATTCTCGGGGGGAGAGTCAAAACCCTCCATCCGAAGGTGTTCGGGGGAATCCTCTACGACCGCGACAAATGGGATCACCAGCGGGACGTCGATCTGTACGAGATCGGCGCGATCGACCTGGTCGTGGTCAACCTCTACCCGTTCGAAGAGACTGTCGCGCGCGAGGGAGTGACGCTCGCCGAGGCGATCGAGCAGATCGACGTCGGCGGCCCGTCGATGCTCCGCGCCGCGGCCAAAAACCACAGCCATGTCCTTCCGCTTTGCTCGCCCGAGCTCTACGAGCCGTTCATGAGAGAGATGGGGAGCAGCGCCGGAACGATCTCCGACGAGTTCCGGATGCGCTGCGCGGTGGAGGTCTTCGAGAGGACCAGCGCATATGACCGGACCATCGCGGAATGGCTGCGGGCGCACGGCGGCTCGGCCGGCTCGGGAGAAACTCTCTTGCTGAGCTTCACGAAGGCGCAGGACCTCCGCTACGGTGAGAACCCTCAGCAGACGGCCGGCTTCTACGTCGAAGCGGGACGGCCCGAGCCGTTCCGCCAGCTCCATGGCAAGGAGCTTTCGTACAACAACCTCATCGATCTCGACGCCGCCTGGGCGGTCGCGACGAGCTTCGAGGAGCCCGCCAGCACCGTGATCAAGCACACGAACCCCTGCGGCACGGCTACGGGCGAAAATGCCGCGGAAGCCGTGCGCAACGCCATCGCTGCCGACCCGGTGTCGGCGTTCGGCGGAATCATCGGCATCAACCGCGAGCTCGACCTCCCCGCGGCCGAGGCGATCGGCTCGCTCTTTCTCGAGGTGATCGTAGCCCCTTCCTTCAGTGCCGATGCTCTCGAGAAGCTGCGCGCGAAGAAGAACCTTCGCCTCGTCGCTGCCGGGGCGATGGCGAACCAGCTGGTTCTTCGGACGGCCGCGGGCGGGGTCCTCGCGCAGAGCCCCGACCGGATCGCCTCACGCGAAGGGTGGAGGGTCGTGACGAAGCGGCAGCCATCGGACGAGGAGCTTCGCGCCCTCGCGTTCAACTGGATCGTCTGTGGCCACGTGAAATCGAACGCGATCGTCATCGGCAACGCGGTGCGGACGGTCGGCATCGGAGCCGGACAGATGAGCCGGGTCGACTCGGCGAAAATCGCGGTCATGAAGGCGACTGCCGAGACCGCGGGCTGCGTCGGCGCCTCGGATGCGTTTTTCCCCTTCCGGGACGGCCTCGACATTCTCGCCGACGCCGGCCTCACCGCGATCATTCAACCCGGCGGGTCGATGCGGGACGGGGAAGTCATCGCCGCCGCCGACGAGCGCGGCCTCGCCATGGTGTTCACGGGCGAGCGCCACTTCAAACACTGATGGAGACTCCCCGAAGCTCCGCCTCGCGAATCAGGATGATCGTCTCCGATCTCGACGGGGTGTGGACGGACGGCCGCATCATCTACACGGGCGAGTCGGGCGAGGCGAAAGAGTTCAACGTCCGCGATGGGCTCGCGGTGAAGATCGCCCAACGATCCGCGATCGAGGTCTCCGTGCTGACGAGCCGCCATTCGCAGGCGGTCGCCCGGCGGTGCTCGGAGCTCGGAATCAGCCGGCTCGTACAGGGCGCCGGAGAGAAAGCCTCGGCACTCAGGAAGATCGCGGCCGATGCCGGCGTGTCGATGGAAGAGATTCTCTACATC
>JBHEOL010000070.1:0-3085 GCA_046261635.1 Thermoanaerobaculia bacterium
CCCCCTGCGTTACAATCGGCTCCAATTTCACGAGTATCCGGGCCGTTCCATGCGTCATTCAGGGCGGCGGCCCCCAGGAGCGTTCAGGTGACCGACCTACCTTCCACAGCCGTACTCGATCGAGAACAGGCCCCGGTCGAGGAATCCCGCATCAACGACGTCACGATCCACGTCGCCACCGTCAACGGATCGGGCTCGCAATCGTCGAACAACGTGCTGATGCGCTCGATCTTCCAGATGGGCGTGCCGGTGAGCGGGAAGAACATGTTCCCGTCGAACATCGCGGGGCTTCCGACCTGGTTCACGATCCGGGCGAACCGCGACGGATGGATCGGGCGAAAAAAGGAAGTCGACATCCTCGTCGCGATGAACCCGGCGACGGCGCGCGACGACGTGATGGCGCTCGACCCCGGTTCGATCTGCATCTACGACGAGCCGCTCGACTGCCGCTCGTTCCGCGAGGACGTCCTTTTCTACCCGGTGCCATTCGCGAAGCTCGCCGGGGAGCTGACGACGGACTCGCGCCTGCGGAAGCTGCTCGCGAACATGATCTACGTCGGGATCGTCGCGGAGCTCGTCGGCATTGAGCGCGACGAGCTTCTGAGCGCGGTCGAGAAGCAGTTCAAGGGGAAGAAGAAGGCGGTCGATCTCAACGTCCAGGCGATCGACAAAGGGCTCGAGCACGCGAAGGCGAACCTCGATGCGCAGAAGCGATGGACCATCCAGCGGATGGACGCGACGAAGGGAAAGATCATCATCGACGGGAACGCGGCCGCGGCGATCGGCGCGATGTTCGGCGGCGTCACGGTCGTGACGTGGTACCCGATCACGCCGTCCTCGTCCCTGTGCGAGTCGCTCATCGACTACATGAAGCGCTACCGCGTGAAGGACGGGAAGGCGACGTTTGCCATCGTCCAGGCGGAGGACGAGCTCGCCGCGGTCGGCATGGTTCTCGGCGCCGGCTGGGCGGGCGCCCGCTCGATGACGTCGACCTCCGGTCCCGGGGTCTCGCTCATGGCTGAGTTCATCGGCCTCGGTTACTTCGCCGAGATCCCGGGTGTGATCTGGGACATCCAGCGCGTCGGCCCCTCGACCGGCCTCCCGACCCGCACCGCGCAGGGAGACATTTTCTCCGCCACACAGCTCTCGCACGGCGACACCCAGCACATCTCGCTCATCCCCGGATCGATCGAGGAATGCTTCGAGTTCGCCATCGAGGCACTCGATCTCGCCGAGATGTTCCAGACGCCCATCTTCGTTCTCTCCGATCTCGACCTCGGGATGAACAACTGGATGTCCGAGCCGTTCCCGTATCCGGAGAAGCCGTATCGGCGTGGCAAGGTGCTCGACAAGGAGCAACTCACGGAACTGAATGGAAAGTGGGCGCGCTACAAGGACGTCGACGGCGACGGGATCCCGTGGCGCACCCTCCCCGGAACGGATCACCCGATGTCGTCGTACTTCACGCGCGGCTCGGGACACGACGATCACGCCCGCTACTCGGAGCGCCCGGACGATTACCGCGCAACCGTCGACCGGCTGCGAAAGAAGCTCGACACGGCGCGCACGCAGGTGCCAAAGCCCGTCGTCAGCCGGCGCGAAGGGGCGAAGATCGGCTTCATCGCCTATGGCACCACCGACTTCGCGCTCGAAGAGTCGCGCCACCAGCTGCGCACCGAGCGGGGAATCGAGACCGGCTATCTCCGGCTCCGCGCCTATCCGTTCACCGAGGAGCTGTTTTCGTTCGTGGCGGACCACGAGCGGGTCTACGTCGTCGAGCAGAACCGCGACGGGCAGATGGCGGACCTGATCCGGCTCGAGCTGGGAGAAGAGCAGGGAAAGATCCGGAAGATCCTCCACTACGACGGGCTGCCGTGCCACGCCCGTTTCATCACCGACGGAGTGCTCGAGCTGGAAGGCTCGCTGGAAGGGTGACCCGATGGCCGACAGCGTACTGAAGACCACGACCGAAGTGATGAAGGAGAACAAGCAGGGGCTCAAGCCGCTCGACTATCAGGGCGGCAAGTCGACTCTCTGCGCGGGCTGCGGGCACGACGCGATCTCGAATCAGATCGTCCGGGCCTTCTTCGAGATGAGCGTCAAGCCCGAGAGCGTCGCAAAGTACTCCGGCATCGGCTGTTCGTCGAAAACACCCGCGTACTTTCTCCAGCGCTCGCACGGGTTCAACGCCGTTCACGGCAGGATGCCGGCGGTCGCAACCGGGGCGGCGCTGGCGAATCAGCACCTGATCAACATCGGCGTCTCCGGCGACGGCGACACCGCCTCGATCGGCCTCGGGCAGTTCATGCACATGGTCCGCCGAAACATTCCGGTGATCTACATCATCGAGAACAACGGCGTTTATGGACTCACGAAGGGGCAGTTCTCGGCCACGGCCGACGAGGGCTCGAAGCTGAAGACCGGCGTGGTCAACGACCTCCCGCCGATGGATCTGTGCGCGCTCGCCGTGGAGCTCGGATGCGGGTTCGTCGCGCGCGGGTTCGCGGGCGATCCGAAGCAGATGGTCGCGATCCTCAAGGCCGCGATCGCGCACGATGGGATGGCCGTCATCGACGTCATCTCTCCCTGCGTCACATTCAACAATCATGAAGGGTCGACCAAGAGTTACCCCTGGTCGAAGGAGCATCAGGAGCTGCTTCACCAGATCGGCTTCGTCCAGGAGTACGAGCAGATCGAAGTCGAGCTCGAGGCGGGAGAGATCAGAGAGATCGCCATGCACGATGGCTCGAAGGTGGTCCTCCGGACTCTCGAGACCGACTACGATCCGTCCGACCCGATGCAGGCGATCTCCCGGCTTCATCAGGCGCGCGATGAGAATCAGCTCCTCACGGGCCTGGTTCACCTTCGCCCCGAAAAGCCGAGCTTCACGAAGATCCTCGACATGGTCGACAAACCTCTCGCCCTGCTCGACGAGTCGGAGACCCGGCCGTCGCGCGAGGCGCTGGAAGAGATCATGCAGGAGCTGAGGTAAAGGGGAACGCCATGTCGGAGACCTACCGGAAGGAAGACGAGAAAGACGGGCCCGACGCCAAGGGCGCGGTCGAGGAAGACGTTCAGAAGATCG
>JBHEOL010000080.1:0-3921 GCA_046261635.1 Thermoanaerobaculia bacterium
GCTCCGAACCAGTGACGCGAAGCCCACGCTCCCGCGCCCGTTCATCACACGCATCGAAGACCACGTGCAGAGGCGTGACGTCGAGGTCCGTGAGGTTGATGGAGATCTGCGCGCAGCCGAACTCGGGAATCACCCAGCCGACGGCCTTGACCGACTTGAGCAGTCCCGGCTCCCACACAGCTTCCCCGGAGGCATCGACGACCGGATTCCCCTTCGCATCTTTCTTCGTTCTGCCCCGCTCCCGGACGTCGAACGCGACGCGGTTCGCCAGGCGCTTGTCGGTCGTATTGAGATTGACGTTGTAGGCGACGAGAAACTTGCGTGCCCCGATGACGGTGGCGCCGGAACGGGGAGCGAACGTCGCGGGACCGAAATCGGGAGCCCATTCCGGATCGTGCAGCCTCTTCGCGAGCCCTTCGTACTCACCCTCGCGCACGGCGGCGAGGTTCTGCCGCTCGGGTCTGGACGCCGCGAACTCGTAGAGGTAGACCGGGATGGAAAGCTCGCGTCCGACCCGCTCGCCGAGCCGGCGCGCGAGCTCGACGCAATCGTCCATCGTCACGCCGCTGACCGGGACGAAGGGGACCACGTCGACGGCGCCGATCCGCGAGTGCGCGCCGCGGTGGGTCGTCATGTCGATGAGCTCGAGGCCCTTCTGCACGAGCCGGAAGGCGGCTTCGACAACGGCGTCTGGCGGACCGACGAAGGTGATCACCGTCCGATTCGTCTCCGCCCCCGGGTCGACGTTCAGAAGCGTTACCTCGCTCACCGATGCCACGGCCGCGGCGACGACTTCATAGATCTCCGGCCGGCGACCCTCGGAAATGTTCGGAATGCATTCGACGATTTTCATGGCCTCTCCAACGGCGCGCATCGTATCGCAATCGTCCGCGTCGGGCGAAAGCGGTCGGCGCCTTGGCTCAAAGTGGGAGACGACATGTGCGGGTTCATCGCCGCCGGAGTACCCAGGTCGTCATGCACCGCTGATCCTGTACGACGGTCGTCTTGATCGGATCGAGGAGCTCCCCGTCCAGTTCACGCGCCAGCGTCAGGAGCCGTGCCTCATCGACGAGATAGCGATCGCTCCCGTCAGGCATCGTGTACCGCCCGTTGCCGAGCGGACGGAATCGCTCTTCCGGCATCCCGATGCGTGAAGCGAGGCGGCAGAAGAAGAGGCCACCGGAAGCGAGCACTCTCCAGGAGCCGTCGAGCATCGCGCGGAAGTGGTCGTGATCGCGGGCGAAATGGAGCACCGCGCTGCTGATGACGACATCGGCAGACCGCTCCTCGAAGGTGTTGGACTCGATCGCCTCCACCCGAAAGTCCCCAGTGGCGGAGGCTTCAGCCTCCGACCCCTCCCGCGCCCGAAACAAATCCGTCGCAATACGGGCAGCAACCTCCCGCACCTTGTCGATCGCCGAAGGATCTTGATCGACACCCGCAACCGGATGCCCGCTCTGAAGGAACCACTCGAGATTGCGGCCACCACCACAGCCGGCGTCGAAGATCCGGCTCCCCCCGGCGATCCTGCCGCGCAGCAACTGGTCGAGAAGATAGATGTCCATCGGTCCGACGGCGCGTGTGAGCTCGGTGCTGTCCATCGAGTGATCCTCTCACGACACGGGCGGCAAGCGCAGATCGACTCGCTGCCGGCAGGCACGCTCCAACAGGGCGATCGACGAGTCAGGGCGCCGAGGCGAGCTCGGGCAAGCGTGCGCGCTGAAGGGCGCTGAGGCGCTCGAGCGGATGGTGCGTGTGCACGAATCTTCGAGCCGCGCGGAATGACTTCCCGCGGGTCACGCCCTCATCGCGTCTGCGAGCTGCTCGGGAGTCAGAGTGAAGGCTTGTGCGAAACCACCGATGAAACGGATCGAGGTGGGACGGACGATGAAGAACGAGAAATCGTGGAGGTCGAGGGTCTCGGATGTGTCGCGGAAACGCGCGAGGTACGCGTCGCGCGCGGAAGCGAAGCCGGGCGCCGCGTCCGTCTGCTGTTCCGCGACCCCCTGGATCGTGACCCGGGCGAGGGCCTGTGGCGAGACATCCCGGGTCTCGGGAGCCATCACCATGAGGCTCACGCGCGGGGCCTCGAGCATGTTGCCCGTATGCGCCGCCAGCCCGCTGACGCGAATCACGAACCGCAGCGGCTCGTGAAGAAGGGTGAAAGGAACCATCGACACCCACGGATCGCCGTCCCGAAGCGTGCCGAGGGACGCGATGGGCTGCGCGTTCAGAAGGTGCCGTAGGGCGGCGGCCTGCGTGGAATTCATGAGGCGGAGTATAGGGCCTGCCACCCGACACCCGGAGGGGTGCGGGGTGAGAGAGGATCGCAGGGAAATCGCGGGAGGTGAGACGGCCCGCGCCGCCTCACCTCGCGGCCTGCCTCACCAGACCTGATCGTGGCAGTCGTAGCAGGATACGGCGGCGACCTTCGCGCCTCGCAGATCCTTCCCGTGACACGCCGCGCACCGCTGGGTCGGATTGTCCGAGCCCGGCGCATGCATGACGCCGCCGTGATCGACGTTGTGGGTCTTCGGAACTTCCTTGTCGGCCGTCGCCGTGCCGGTGGTCGCGGTCGAATCTGCCGCCGGCACCTCCGCCGCGGTCTCCGTCGAATCTACCGCCGGCACCTCCACGGTCGCGGTCATCGTCGTCTCGGTCGCCGGCTCCGTGGTGACCGCCGTCGCCGTCATCGTCGTGGTCTCTCCACCCATCGTGTCGACCACCGTCTTCTCCTGCGCACACCCTGCGGCCATCAGAGCCAGAAACATCCCCAGAAATGCAACGATCCAACGCATGTAATGCCCTCCTGGGGATGAAGTGCCTTCAAGATCCATGCTCCCTTTGATAAATCACACGCGGGGTCACATCTGCGATGTTCAAATCACACGCGAGGGGTCACGCGGGGTCGCACGCGGGGGTCACATCTTCGATGTTCGGTCTCTTTCCATTACGAGCTGGTTTATAAACGGGCGCTCGGGGCCAGCCGGGACGCACATCCGTTCAGCGGCCTTCCCGCAGCCTCTCGGTCCAGTTGACAAGGAGATGAATGGGCGGCTCGGCGGTGCGCTCCTCGAGCTGAACCAGGAAACGCGACCCGTCGGGAGCGGGCTCGAGATCCGCAGCATCGGCAGCGACGAACAGGACCCGCGGCGAGCCGAAGTCTTCCCCGACGTCCATCGCCATCACGCCGCCGCCGGGTGCGAGAAAATAGAGCTCGTTCCCGTCGCCGCGCCATCGGGGCCGGCTTCCTCCATCTCTGGAGACCCGGATCGCAGACGCCTGTCCCTCGAAGCGTCGGACGTACACCTCGGGTCGTCCGGAAACGTCGGAGGAATAGGCGATCCAGGTGCCATCGGGTGAGAATCGAGGCGAGGTGTCGTTGAACGGAGTCGTCACGAGAGGCTGAGCCTCATCTGGCCGCTCGAGTGGGAGCAGATGGATGTCGGAGTTCGACGCGCGACGAGTGACGAACAGCAGCCACTTCCCGTCCGGAGAGACATCCTCCGGCTGTTCGACTCCTGGTCCTCGAAACAGCATCGTTGCCGCCGCGCCGTGACGGATCTCGACGATCTCGGGCGGACCACCGAAACCGTCGGCTCGGTAATAGATCGTGCTGTCGTCACCAGCCCAGACTGGCGACTTTTCGTCGAGGATCAGAGTCGTCACTCTGTCCGCGTTTCGCCGGACGAGATCGTAGATCCAGATGTCGGAGACTCCCTGCTTCGGATCGTAGATTCCGACGACGTAACGATTCCCATCTCGAGAGAGGCGACCATCGGGGTCGAACAGGCCGGTCCCCACCGTTTCGAGCTCGCTACCCTCCCGGTCGATCCAAACCAGCCGCGAAGACCGCCGGGCCGACCTCCAGGCCAGCAGGCCGTTCCCGGAGGCGCTGAATGCCGCCAACCCCGTGTTTCT
>JBHEOL010000085.1:0-10095 GCA_046261635.1 Thermoanaerobaculia bacterium
CTCGTTCTCAAGAGTCAGGGGATCGCGATCGGGAAGGGGGGAATCTCCTCCCGCTTTCGCCGCCGAATCACCGGCACGATCTGCAATTCCGGCCCGAGCCGGTCGTAATGCTCGGGGGCGGGCCGACGGGTCGGCGCCGACTGTTCCTCTCCGCCTCCCTGAATCCACTGTTCGCCATCGAAAACCCACATGGTCTGCCCCCTTTCCGCCACCTCTTCTTCCTGCCCGGTGGCTGACCTGGGTGTACTTCAAGGGCTCTGCCAAGACGGCCGGATTATTAAAGTAATGAAAAGATAATTGGTTAGCTCGCAGCGGGCCTGGCCGGTCCTCGGAGGATGTCCATTTCTCAGACCTGATTGTCTCCGATACTGGACGATTCGGCCTCCGCCAGAAGCTGCTTGAGGGCCCGGTAGGCGCGGCCCCGATGCGAGACCTCGTCTTTGTCAGCGTCCGCCATTTCCGCATAGGTGCGGCTCGAGCCGTCGGGCTGAAACCAGGCATCCCACCCGAACCCGGCATCGCCGCGCGATTTGACCAGGACGGTTCCGCGGGTCTCGCCGAGGATCAGATGGGGTCGGGTGCCGTCGAAGTAACCGACGCAGCAGCGTGCGGTCGCGGCGCGGTTCCGAAGGGAGTAAGCCATCGCGGCGAGCCCCTCCCCGCCTGCCGCCTTGAGAAGCCAGTGAACGAAGGGGCCGGGAAAATCACCGAGCTCCTCGAACCCGAGGGAGACGTCCTCGACGAGCAGGGGGCCGTAATCACGTGTGCGAGCGACCTCGAGTTTGTGGCGGGTGACTTCCTCGACGGACGAGGCCTGAATCTCCGGCAGCGCAAAATCGACGCGCAGGAGAGGCCGGCCGAGGATTCTCTCGGCCTCGATCGCCTTATGCGGATTGGAAGTGACGAAGAGAAGTCTGGATTCGGGCACGACGAGGCCGCTCAGACGGGGGACCGGCGAAGGGCTTCGTGGATCCGGGAGCGAAGTGGGCCCGGAGCGTGGAGGGGCTGAAGACGGCGCCGGATGAAATCACGGAGGCGCTTGTGAACTGCAACGCGGTCGTCGCAGCTCCGGCATGCCTTCAGATGGCCCCGGAGATCCTCGAGCTTGCGCTCCCCGAGTTGTTCGTCGAGGAAGAAGTAAACGACCCGTCGTACATCGTCACAGACCATGAAGGTCTCCTCTTATCGAATTGGGGCGTGACGAATCCCGACTGATCCAAACTGCGCTACTCGAGCTCGAATTCCTCTTCCACTTCGGAGCTTTCGTCGAGCTCGAACTCGAACTCTTCCGTTTCGCTCGCGAGAAGGGTGAGATCATCTTCCTCGTCGCCGGCCGGCGCTTCCTCGGCCTCCGCGTCCGTTCCGCCCTTCTTTTTCGCGCCGCTCTTTCCTTCGTCCTTGCGCGAGCGCATCTTGGCGGGCTCACCACCGCGGATGTAGCCGTATTTGCGCGCGTACTCGAGCAGCGTGCGCTCGAGCATCTTCCGCCCGCGATACAGCCTTGACATTACCGTGCCAACCGGACAGTCGAGAATCTCCGCGATCTCCTTGTAGGAGAAACCTTCGATGTCGGCCAGGAGCACGACCATCTTGTAGTCGTGAGGCAGAGTGTCGAGCGCTCGCTTGACGTCCTCGTCCATCATGTCCTGGAAGATCTCGGTCTCCGGATCGCGAATCAGATCGGGCGCGTTCTTCTGGATCACGCGCTCGTAGGACTCCTCGATCTCCGAGAAGTCGATCTTGTGCGGAGTCAGTTTTTTCTTCCGGTAATTGTTGATGAACGTGTTCTTCATGATCTTGAAGAGCCACGCCTTGAAGTTCGTACCCTCTTCGAACTTGTCGTAATACTTGTACGCCTTGAGGTAAGTCTCCTGCACGAGGTCTTCGGCGTCCTCGGAATTCCGGGTCATCCGGTAGGCGGTGTTGTAGAGGGAATCCACGTAAGGCATCGCTGCCTTTTCGAAATCCCATCCCTGCTCGTGCTCGTAGGCTTCGGCGCTTTTCATCTCAACTCCTGGCGATCATCACGACCGCGCTGGGGGATTCTGGTTCATACTTCGTGCCGTTGCCGGCCCGGTGGTCCTGACCGGAGATTCGGCTCTCCGCCCCCCGGTTCGAAGTTAGACTGGTCAATGAGTTAGCTCAATCCGGATGTGTCGGCCCCTCACCTGCCCGCCTTCGCGATGATCGGTGCTGGCGTCTCCCCGAGGAGACGAGGCGTCCCCTCTTCGTTCCGGTAAAAGCAATACGACTGAGTTGGGAAATTGGTTCGGCGGAAGGACTGTTAACAACCTGTGAACGAAGCCTATTCCCTAACGGGCCGCCCAGTATAACAACGGGAATTTTCCGGGTCAAGTGCGATTTCGTCCCGTCCTTCCCCCCTCCCCGCTGAGCATCAGAAGTCTCTCACACGCCTCGGTCACCTCGATGAACCGGGCCGCTGCCCTCTCCCGCTCCTCCCCGGTACGGCCGTGGAAGCGATCGGGATGATTTTCCGCGGCCAGACGCCTCCAGGCTGCGACGATCTCCCTGGGGCTCGGCTCGTCATCCAGCCCGAGAGTTTTCCGCAGCCTTTCCCGTTCCCCCGGTTCTTCGCTGCGGAAGAGAGTCGCTCCTTCCGCCCGGTCCGCTCTGCGAGGACGCCCCCTTTCCGCGTGATCGATGTAGTCGAATCGATAGCGCGCCCTCAGCCGAGCGAGGGCGTCGGGATGAAATCCGAGGCCAAAGGCGAGCTCGAGTAGCGCGTCGTACTGCGCCAGCGGGATGATCGCCGACGCTCCAACGGCAATTCCTGCTGCTCGCTCGAGCAGCGCGCGGCGCTCCTCGAGACTCGCCACCCGGGCGTAGGCCTGAGCCCAGTTGCTGATATCGATCATCTCCTGCGGCGCCAGAGGACCGCCAGGCGCACTGGCGACGGCTTCGAGGAGCGCGGCCTCGATCTGATCCCTCGCCGGACGCTCCGCGAAGCGCTCCTTCGGCGATCGCTCAAACCGGAAGAGCGCTCCCGCCGCGAGAAGGACGGCAGCGGTCAGCATCGCCAGAAGGAGCGGGAGCTCCATGCCGGTATTCTCTCATTTCGTTGGCGTGGCGAGGCGCCCGCGCTATCCTCGCCCCGCAGAGATGTGGAGGATTTATGCTTTGGAGACCGATCGCTCTCATTCTGATGCTCGCGGCCGTCCCGGCGGTCGCAGATCCGCTCGTCCATACCTACTCGATCGTTGCGCGAGATCCGGTCACCGGAGACCTGGGTGTAGCCGTTCAATCGCACTGGTTCTCCGTCGGATCCGTCGTCCCCTGGGCGGAAGCGGGAGTCGGCGCCGTGGCAACGCAGGCGAGCGTCGACCCCTCCTACGGGCCGCTGGGCCTCGAACTGATGCGGAGCGGAAAATCGGCGAAGCAGGCCCTCGAGAGCCTTCTCGCTTCGGATCCACAGTCTGCGTTTCGGCAGGTCGCGATGGTCGACTCACAGGGAAGAGTTGCGGCGCACACCGGCTCGAGCACGATCCCGGCCGCCGGTGACTCTCAGGGCGACGGCTTCTCGGTTCAGGCGAACCTGATGCGCAACGACCGAATCTGGCCGGCGATGGCGGCCGCCTTCGAATCAGCCGGTGGTGATCTCGCGGAGCGAATGCTCGCGGCGCTCGACGCGGCGGAGGCTGCCGGCGGAGACATCCGGGGAAGACAATCCGCGGCGCTCCTGATCGTCAAGGCGAAGTCGAGCGGGAGTCCCTGGGCGGACCGGATCTTCGACCTCCGAATCGAGGACCACCCAGAGCCGCTCGCGGAGCTGCGAAGGCTCGTTCGACTCCAGCGCGCATACAACCACATGAACCGGGGAGACGCGCTGGCCGCCGAGGAGAAGTGGGAAGAGGCAATGAAGGAGTATCGAGCCGGCGCCGAGCTCGCCCCGGAGATCGAGGAGCTCCCATACTGGGTAGCAGTGACCCTGTTCACGATCGGAAAAGAGGCCGAGGCTCTGCCGATCTTCCGCGATGTGTTCGCGCGGAACCGCGACTGGGTCGAGTTGACGCGGAGGCTTCCGGCGATCGGTTTTCTACCGGCTGATCCGGCAGCGCTCGAAAGGATTCTCGCCACGGCCGGGCCTGACACGCGATGAGCACCTCGATGCAAACCCTTCTCGAAAGCCTGCGCGAGCGCTTTTCGCAGCATCCGCTCCATCAGTTTCTCGGAATCACCCTCGTCGACCTGGAATTCGACCGCTGCACGGTGGAGGCCGTCATCGCCCGCTCGACCGACAACGGGTCGGGGACGATTCACGGAGGGGTCATCGCGATCCTCGCAGACGTTGCGGTCGCCGGTGCGCTCGCAACCAATTTCGACGGAAAGATGGGATTCGCGACTTCGAACCTCTCGCTCCACTACCTGCGTCGCGCGCGGGATCTGGCCAGGGCGACCGCGGTGATCCTCAAGAAGGGGTCCAAGGTCTGCGTGGCAAGCGTGGAGGTGTACGACGGGCGCGGCATCCTGTGCGCCACGGCGATGTCGGATTACGTCCTGACGACAGCGAAGTTCGGGGAACGCCCCCGAACGGAGTGAGCTCAGCCTTCCCCGTCCGGCTCGAAGGTGGCGGCATTGAACGGCCCCTCCCACACGGTGACGGAGTCGACGACCGCCCCCTCCCGCGCGACACTCCCGCTCAGCTCCTGCCAGAACCACTCCGCGATGTTCTCGGCAGACGGGTTCACCTGCGTGAACGGCTCGACGTCGTTGATGCATTTGAAGTCGAGATTCTTCGCGAGCCGCTCGAGCTCTGCTTTCGACGTAACGAAGTCGACGGCGATCGCGTCCTCGTCCACACCTCTCCCTGCCGCGCTCAACACTGCCTCGACCCGATAGGAATGGCCGTGCAGGGGCTCGGCCACCCCCCGGTAGGTTCGAAGGAAATGCGCCGACTCGAAGCGCGCCTCGATACGAATTGAGAACTTACCCTTCATGCGCCTCCGGCCAGATTTCCTCGATCAGCGCCTGACTCACGCCCAGCTCCAGCAGTTCTTCGCGACTCGATCGGCTTCGCAGAAGATCCACCGCGCGCTCTGGATCCCAGCATCCACCCGGGTCGGAGCCGCTCGCCAGTTGAACCAGCGTCTCGATTGTCTTTCGCCGATCGGGATCCATGAGGAAAATCGGGTTTCCTCTTCTGCGAACGTCCGTTCGAAACCCGCAATCCCAAAGCCGCCGGATCGATCTGCTATTCCGTTTTTCGGTACAATCGCTCGCCGATGCCCCTGCCGAAGAGCATTCTCTGCTCGGCCTGCGACCGGACCTACCCCGAAGGATGGATCCGGTGTCCCTATTGCGGCCACGACTCCGTCCGGATCAAGAGGGAAAGCGACGCGCGCCGTCGCCTCCGGGAGAAGCTGCGCGCTCGCGGACAGGCTCTGCCCGAGGAAGATCGCCCGGCCGCGAGGGGAGGCCGCCACCGCCCGGGCGGGCGGACGCCTCAGGGGAAGGACGCACCGCGCAAAGAGGGTCAGCCGCAGAAGAAACGGGGCGGCGCTCAGCGGGACCAACAGCCTCGGCGAGGTCAGGCGGTGCCGGCTGCCCAGGGTCCGTCCGCCGCTCAGCCCGCGCAGCCGCGTCCCGAAGGGAAGTCGCGTCGCCGGCGGCGACGCGGCGGAGGCCGAGGGGGGATGGAGGCGGGAGGCGCGAACCCGGCGTCGACCGCGCAGCAGCAACCGCAGCGACCGCAGCCGGGCGGTGGACCAGCGCCCAAACCCCAGCCGAAGGCACAGGGGGATTCTCCGTCGGACGCCGCCGGAGGGCAGCAGAAAAAAGAGGGCTCGGGACGAAAGAGGTTCCGTCGTCGCCGGCGTCGCGGTGGTGGCGGAGGCGGGACTGGCGGCGGCTCGAGTCCGGGCAGCCCCCCTTCCCAGGGATGATCAGGAGTTGCGGTCGCCCTCGCCGGCTTTTGAGTTGAGCCGGATGAAACGCGCGGAACACTCCGCAAAGCCTTCGCACTGGATGCAGTAGCGGTCTTCGGCCCTCGGCTTGTAATCCGCCGGAGGGCAGATGTTCACCCCAGGAACGATCTCTTCCGCGATTCGCGCGGCCAGAGCCTCGCTCTGCTCCGTATCTCGCCGCTCCAGAACCCCTTGGATCTCGTCGAAAAGCGCGAGGTTGGATTCGGCCTTGCTCTCGTCGGCTGCCGTCAGCGGCGGACGCTCGGTCGGAGCGAGCGGCTGGCGGGGACGGCGAGGCAGCCGGATGTTCCCGGAGGCCTTCCCGTGGCGGATCCAGAAGTAAGCGAAGCTGGCTGCGGCTCCTCCGGCGGCGGCCATCATCGCCCCGCTTCCGCCGAACACTCTCAACGCCATCCACGCAAGGGCGATCCACGCGAGCCACTTCACCTTCACGGGCAGCACGAAGAAAAGGTAGAAGGTCATCTCCGGGAACGTCGCCGCGTACGCGAAAAGAAGCGAATACATGAAAAAGGATCCGATGATCGCCGGGACGCCGAGCACGATCGCGACCAGGACCGAGCCGATGACGGAGAGTAGCCAGAAAGCGATGAAGTCGGTCGTCCCCCACATCTCCTCGAGTGCGGTCCCCATGATGTAGAGGATCAGCATCGCGAAGAAAAATCCGAGGAACGAGGGACGGTTCAAGGCGCCCTCGTGGATGAACTGATAAGTAACGACCCGCCAGATCTCTCCGCTGAAAAAAGCCTCGGGGATGAAGGCGAACATCGCCTTGTACCTCTCCATGTCCTGGACCTGGAGAAGAAAAAACGCCGCCTCGAGGAAGAGAAGGATGTAGATGGCGTGAAGATTTTCGCGGGATCTCAGCATGGTGTCGGGAGTATCGTGCCTGCCGGGGCTGCAACCGGATCAGCGCGCCGTGTATTGCCCGATGTCGCGGAGCTCGATGACGACGCCGGGCTCGATTCGCCGAGCCTCCGCCTGGCCTGCGGCGAGCTCGAGAACGTAGAGCGCGGCAGCATCGGCCGAGGGTCCGTAAGAAGGACACGGATCCGCCCGGCAGGGGGGGACGTTCCGCTCGACCGCGATGACCCTTCTGTCTGCGTCGAGCCAGATCATATCGAGCGGAATGAGCGTGTCCTTCATCCAGAACGAATGCGGACCCGCCTCGGGGAACAGGAACAGCATCCCGCGATCGCCGGCCAGAGCCGGGCGGTACATGAGACCTCTCGCGCGAGTATCGGGATCGGCCACGACTTCCACGGCGACCGAGGATCCATCGGGCAGGACGGCTCGTGGTCCTGAGAATGCTGCGGACGCGGGCGCCGCAGCCGTTCCCGACTGCGCGACAGGGCCGCCCCCGCAGCCGGCCAGCAACGTCATCGCCAGCACCAGATCAAGAGCCAGCATCTTCCGCTTCATCGCCGGCCTCCCCGTTCTCCTCCGCCCCCTTTTCGTCCCGGGCTATGAGGTTGTACTTTTTCGCGTAGTAGCGGAACGAGCGGAACGTCATTCCGAGAATCTCCGCCGCCTGGGTCTGCACCCCTCCCGTCCGTTCGAGAGCGCGAAGCATGAAGAACTTGCCCACGTTCTCGAGATGTTTCTCGAGATCCATCCCCCCTTCGGGAAGCTCCATCGGCCCCGCGCTCAGCGTTCCTCCATAGAGAACCGTCTCCGGGAGCGAGCGCGTTGTGAGAACCTCGGCCGTTTCGAGGGCTACACTCCGCTCGATTACGTTTTCGAGCTCCCTCACGTTCCCCGGCCATGAATAGCGCTCGAGTGCCTTGATCGCATCGACCGAGATCTTCTTCGGCTCCACTCCGGCGTCCGCCGAGCACTTGGTGATGAAGTGGTCGGCGAGAATCGGGATGTCCTCCTTGCGCTGCCGAAGCGCGGGAAGAGAGATCGGGATCACGTTGATCCGGTAAAAGAGATCCTCCCTGAACTGTCCGCGCTGAATGAGCTCCTGAAGGTCGCGATTCGTCGCCGCGATCACGCGGACATCGACCGTCACCTCGGTGTTTCCGCCTACCTTGCGAACGGTCCGGTCCTGCAACACCCGGAGCAACTTGACCTGCATCCCGGTCGACATTTCACCGATCTCGTCCAGAAACACCGTGCCGCCGTTCGCCTCCTGGAAAAGACCCCGCTTGTCGCGGATCGCACCGGTGAAAGCCCCACGCTCGTGCCCGAAAAGCTCCGATTCGAGCAGGTTTTCGGGAAGTGCCCCGCAGTTGATGGATACGAATTTGCCGCGCCGCCCGGAATGATAGTGGATCGCCTTGGCGATCATCTCCTTCCCCGTACCCGACTCGCCGGAGATCAGCACCGTCGAGTTCGTCCGCGCAATGCGCGAGACGATTGCGAAGATCTCCTGCATCGGGGCGCTCTTCCCGATGATGTTCGCGAATGTGAAGCGCGACTCGAGCGCGCTGCGAAGATGAACGTTCTCGGCCTCGAGCTCGCTCCGCTCGACGGCTTTCAGGACGATGATCTTGAGCTCTTCGACGTCGAAGGGCTTGGCGATGTAGTCGTGGGCCCCGGCTTTGAGCGCTTCCACAGCCGAGCGGGTGGAGGTGTGGGCGGTGATCATGATCACCGGCACCGATTCGTTCTGCGCTTTGATCTCCCGCAGAAAGTCCATCCCCGTCCCGTCCGGCATCATCAGGTCACAGAGGATGACGCTCGGTTCGTGGGCCAGAAAGGACTGCCGGGCCTCGGCCAGAGAAGCCGCCGTCTGCACCTGCCAGCCGTCCTCCTCGAAAACGATGCTGAGGAAGTCGCGGAGGGAGGCCTCGTCATCGACGATGAGAAGGTCGTGATCAGACACCGTCTGGATTATAGTCGGCATCGCCATCCCGAACCGAGAGTGGGAACGGAGATTGCTCTTCTGCCTGCTCCCGGGAAGTGACGGATGCGGAGCCTGCCAATCAAAAACCCATCGCAAACCGTGCGGATCGCACTTCTGCTCGCGGCTCTGGCCGCGGTGCCCCCTCTCGCCACGGCTGCGCCCGGGACATGGACCGTAATGACCGGATCCGCCTCCGCCGCGCCGGGGGATTCGGTCGATGTCCCGATTCTCCTCCAAACGGACGGAGTTTCGATCAGCGCGATCGCCTTCACGGTCGAATGGGATGCCGACAAGCTCCTGCTCGCCGGTGACCCCGCCGCCGGATCGAAAGTCGACCTCCCGGCTCCCGCCCACTTCACCTCCTCGTCCTGGGTCTCGAGCGCCGGCTCCTCGGTCGGAGTCACGGTCTATGACCGCCAGCGCCCCATCGAATCGCTGGCGGACGGCCCGCTGGCGATTCTTCGCTTTCAGGTAAGGCCTCAGGCGCAGGGATTCGCTCGCGTGGCCGTTCGCACGGGAAGCCTTTCGGCCTCAGCCCCCCAGGGGACGCTCGTGAACGGAGCCGGCATCATCCCCGGGGGGGTGTCCATCAGTTCCGCCCGGCCCAGCCTTCACCTCGTGCCGCTGGATATCCATTTCGGCTCCGTAGGAATCGGGTCGAGCGAAAAGCGGACGGCGGTCGCCGTGAACGCGGGCTCCGGGGTCCTCACCCTGCTCGAGGTCCGTCTCGAAGGATCTCCCGCCTTCTCGGTGAGCGGCACTGCACTCCCGCGCCAGATCGCTGCAGGGTCGAGCATCCCCCTCGAGCTCGTCTTTACGCCGGGCAATCGGGGGGAAACCTCCGCCCGGCTCGTGGCGGTCAGCGCAGAGGCGGGGACTGCCACGATTCAGCTTCGCGGCGCCGGGAGTGAGGGGGAGCTCTATCACGACCGAAGGCTCGTGGTCCCGGCCGTGGCGAGCCTGGCGGGTGGTGACGGGTCGCGCTGGTTTTCTACCTTGAGTTTCTACAACTCCGGTACGACTCCTGCCGGAGCGCGGCTCCGGCTGGTTCGCGCCGGCCTTCCCGGCCTCGAGCGTGAGGTCGAACTGATCATCCAGGCGGGGGAATCGATCGGCTGGTCCGATGTTCTCGGGGAACTGTTCGACGAGGACGGGGTCAGCGGCGCACTGCGGATCGATGCGACCACCGACGCCCTCATCGTGAGGAGCTCGACCTACAACCAGATGAGCGGCGGAGGACGCATCGCCCAGAGCGTCCCGGTCATCGCCTGGACGGAGCTGTTCCACACGGGAGAGGAAGCGAAA
>JBHEOL010000095.1:0-6574 GCA_046261635.1 Thermoanaerobaculia bacterium
CCACGACACCATGATCGTCTCGTACGTTCTCCAGCCGGGAGCCTACGAGCACACACTCGAGGTTCTCGCGCGGGCGCGATTGCGCCGCGAGGTCGCGAGCCGGAAGGACGTCTTCGACGGGTCGACGCTGTTCATGCCCGACAGCACCGAAGCCTGCCGATACCTCGGGGAGAAGGCCGAGATGGCCGTTTGCCTCTGGCGCGACCTCCAGCCCCAGATGGAAGCCGATCCCCCCCTCCGGAAAATCTACGAGGAGCTCGAGCTCCCGCTCATCCCGGTGCTCGCCCGGATGGAGGCGCGGGGGATCCGCATCGACGTCGCTCTGCTCGGCGAGATGTCCCGCACGATGGGCGGGCAGCTCGAAAAACTCGAGACGGAAATCTACCGCGCAGCGGGCGAGAAGTTCAACATCAACTCCCCCCAGCAGCTCGGGACGATCCTGTTCGAAAAGCTCCAGTACCCGGCGCTCAAGAAGACGGCGAAGAAGAAGACCGCATCGACCGGGATGGAAGTTCTGAAGGAGCTCGCGTCTCACGGCTATGAGGTTCCGCGCCTGATTCTCGAGCAGAGGGAGCTGCACAAGCTGAAATCGACTTATGTCGACGCGCTGCCGCAGCTGGTCGCGGCCGACGGGCGGGTCCACACGAGCTTCAACCAGGCGGTCGCAGCGACGGGCCGTCTCTCCTCGTCGGATCCGAACCTGCAGAACATCCCGATCCGGACCGAGGCTGGGCGGCAGATCCGGCGGGCCTTCGTCTCGGACGAAGGGTACCTGCTGTTCGCGGCCGACTACTCGCAGATCGAGCTGAGGATTCTGGCCCACGTGACGCAGGACGAGGATCTGATCGCGGCCTTCCGCCGCGGGGCGGACATCCATCGGGCGACGGCTGCGCGGATCTTCAACCGGGCGGAAGAGGACGTGACGGCGGATCAGCGGCGCGCGTCGAAGACGATCAACTTCGGGGTGCTGTACGGCATGTCGGCTTTCCGGCTGGCAGGCGAGTTGAACATCTCCCAGACCGAGGCGAAGGAATTCATCGAATCGTACTTCGCCCGCTATCCGCGAATCCGTGAGTATCTCGACGCCACGCTGGAAGAAGCGCGATCGACGGGAAAGGTGACGACGCTGTTCGGAAGGGTCCGTTACATTCCGGAGATCCACAACCGGTCGTGGACCGTGAGAGGAAACGCCGAGCGGATGGCGACGAACGCGCCGATTCAGGGAACGGCGGCGGATCTTCTGAAGATCGCGATGATCCGGCTCGACGAGGTGTTGAGCAGCAGGGAACCGGATGTGAGGATGCTCCTGACGGTCCACGACGAAGTGGTGTTCGAGGTGCCGGAGGTGGATATCGAGAGGGTCGAAAGTGTCGTGCGCGAAGCGATGGAGAACGTGCACGCGCTCGCCGTTCCGTTGGCAGTGGAGACGCATTGGGGCCGTAGTTGGTACGAAGCGAAACAGTGAAGCTCGCGATCTCGATCGTCCTGGCGACGGTCCTCACCGGCTGCAATCGCGCGCCCGCGGTCGATCCTTCGCCCAGACCCCGGCGGGATGGGCCGACCGTCGAGGCGAAGGTGCTCACGATTCGCGAAAGTCATCATCCGCCGACGCGCGCATTCTTGTCGCCGATCGTCGTGTTCGGGTCGAAGGTGCGGATCGGAACCGATCTCGACCAGTGGCGGCTGTTCGATCTGGAAGCGCAGACCGTGACGTGGGTCGATGAGATCGCCCGCACCTACCGCACCGTCAGTGCGGCCGACCTCGCCCGCCGACGGCAACGGCAGTTGCGCACGGCCGTTCCGGGGGGAATCCCTCTGATCGAGGGTGGAAGTACGGGGCTCGAGGCCGAGCTCGAAGGCGTCGCGGCCGAGCAGTGGCTGATGAAGCTCGGAGGCTACGAGCGCGAGATCTGGCTGTCGAAGGAGCCGCTGGCCGGCTCAGGATTTCTCCGGATGTGGCTGACGTCCGAGCCGATCAGCGAGCCGTACGCGGGAGTCATGCGGAACGTCGACGGAGCGCTGATGCGCCAGGACGGTTTCCCGGTCTACGAGCGCACCGCATTCACGTGGGAGGGAGGGGCGATGGTGAGCCGGCGGCGGCTCGTCTCGATCGAGACCCGCCAGGTGTCCGCGTCCCTGTTCGAGATCCCTTCCGACTACCTGGACGTCAGTCTGCCCGGGATGCGATCTGGCGGCGGTCGCCGATCCGCTTCGTGATGCCGGCGCGATCGAAGTACTCGAGCAGGGGGATGGCGACCTTGCGGGAGATCGAGTAGAGGTCCTTGAACCAGGCGACGTCGGCCGTTTCCCCGCGATGCGGATCGAGCCTGCGCGCGGCCTGCTCGAGCACGTCGCGGTGAAGGTAGACGTTCTCGGAGAGGCGGATGAGGACGCCGCTTTTCACGAGAAATCCGACGACACCCTCGATGGTCTTCGGCCGCTGATGGATCGTCCGGATCAACGCGGAGACCAGCGGGGGCATCAACCCGGCGGCGCGGAAGATTTCCTCGATCTGGCGCGCGAGCTGGCCCTCCTCCCCGCCGAGAGTCCGTGAGCGTCCCGGGACGTGGACGAGATCGCCGTCGATCTCGGCGAGCCGCTCGGCGCGGAGGTCGGCGAGATAGAACTCCGCCAGCGCCGGATCGGTGCGCGGGATGCGAAGGCGCTGAATGAACTCACCTTTCGGCATGCCGACGGCGGTGCGGTTGGCGGTGAAGAACGACTCGAGTGCCGCGATCGCCAGGGTCCGGACCTCGCGGATCTCGTCGATGTGCACGTATCTCCGTGCGGCGCCCTCTCCGACGGAGGCGATGCCGGAGGGGAGACTCGACAGGTCGCGTTCGAGCCGGTGGGTCGTGAAGCCGGTGCGCGCTCTCAGCTCGGCGAGGGTGATTCCCGCTCTCCCTTCCAGCCGCGCGAGCAACGGCAGGCGCTCGGAGAGCGCGGGGCGGGCGAGAGTCTCGAGCAGTTCGGGGCGGGTCCGGCGGTTGAGCTTTCCGAGGTGCGGATCGAGGATGATGCCCCCTCCGACGGTCATTGCGGGCGAATAGCGGCGGATCACGAACCGGTCGCCGGCGATCGCGACCACGGGAGCTTCGAGGCGGATCTGCGCCCATGCGCGGCCGCCTGGCTCGATCTCGTTTCGCTCCGGATCGAGCAGGCGGACCTTGCCGAGCAACTCGCTCGCGAAGTGGTGGAAGCGAATGCGGGTCTGGTCGCGGAGCGGAGGGGCGTCGGCGAGCATTTCGATCTCGACCGTGACGATGGGGCTCGGGCGAAGCGTCGATGGCGAAACGAGCTGCTGTCCGCGGTGAAGTGCCTCGAGCGGAACGTCGGCGAGGTTGATCGAAGTGCGCTCGCCGGCCATCGCTGCCGGACGAGCCGAACCGTGCACCTGGATGTTTCTCGCCCGCGTGGTCCTGCCCGTCGGAAGGAGCGCGAGCTCTCCCCCCTCGGACAGCGATCCGCTCACCGTCGTTCCGGTCACGACCGAGCCGAATCCCTTCATCGTGAACGCCCGGTCGATCGGAAGCCGGAACGCACGGTCCGTAGCGTCGCGTTCGCCCGCGTTCGCCAGGACCTCGACCAGCGCGGCCGTCAGCTCGTCGAGCCCCCGGCGCGACACGGTGCTCGTCGCGATCACCGGTTTCCCGTCGAGGAAACTTCCCCGGACGAGATCCTCGATCTCGAGGCGGACGATCTCGAGGAGCTCCGGCTCCACCAGGTCCGCCTTCGTGATGGCAACCACGCCGGTGGGAATCCGGAGGAGGCGGCAGATCGCGAAGTGCTCGCGCGTCTGCGGCTTCACCGATTCGTCGCCGGCGACCACGAGGAGCGCGGCGTCGATTCCGCCGACTCCGGCCAGCATGTTCCTCACGAACTTTTCGTGGCCGGGGACATCGACGAACCCGATCTGCATCTGATCGGTCGAGAGGCTGGCGAAGCCGAGATCGATGGTGATCCCGCGTCGCTTTTCCTCGGGGAGCCGGTCGGTGTCGACGCCCGTCAGAGCCCGCACAAGGGACGTCTTTCCGTGATCGATGTGACCCGCGGTTCCGACGATTCTCCGTCTCATGCTCATCGCGGAGCGCACGATACCACCGGCGACACTACTGACCGAGGCCGTTGGATGACGGTGGGGTGGGCCGCTTGAAGATCCTGCTCCAGAACGATTTCTTCGGCGGAACAACGGCCTCGGCCGAGGCCTCGGAATTCGCCGCGACCTCGATGATCTCTCCAGTTCGCTCAGCAGGCGATGGAGCCTCGACCGGCGCGATCCCGGCCCGGGGGCTGTTCGCTTTTCGCTGAGCCTCGCGTTGGCGCTGCAGCTCCCGCCACCGGCGCTCCTTCTCCGCCTGCTCCACGGCCTCCTCCTCCTGGATTGCGCGCAGCGCTTCGAGAGCGCGTTCCTCTCCGGTTCTCGCGACCTCGCTGAAAGGATATTCGGCCAGGTAGGCCTGGAAGCGGGCGAGGCTGGCCTCGTACTGCCCGGCCTCGAGCAGAATGTTCGCCTCGCGGAGCATCGCCTCCCGCCCTTCCTGATCGATGGGAACGACGATCTCGCTCGCTTCGACTCTCTTCACCTCCCGCTGGATCAGCCCGACCGCGATTGCGAACACCCCGACCACGAGAAGGATGACGGTCAGCCCGAGAGCCGTGGGGACCGTCCGGTTCAGCGGGACGAGGCTCTTTCGACTGGCGTAGTCGAGTGTGATCGGTGTCGTCGGAGTCTCCTCCGGGGTGAGGTTCGAGACGACAGGAATGGTCCGGCCGCTCTGCAGGAGGGGGTTCGAAGCCGCCGGGCTGACTCCCATCAGCCGGCGAAGCTCTTTCATCGCGGCCTCAGCGGAGGCGAATCGATCGGCGGGGTTCTTGGCGATCAGGCGCCGGACGAAACCGGACACCCAACGCGGAAGGTCAGGCCGGAACGTCTGTATGTCGGGAGGCGTGGTGTTGACGACGTTGTAGAGCACGTCCATCAGGTCCGGGCCTTCGAACGGTTTCTTCCCCGTCAGCATCTCGAACAGCACGACGCCGACCGAGAAGAGGTCCGACTGGCTCTGGACGCTCTTCCCGGCAATCAATTCCGGCGCCATGTAATAGGGCGTCCCGATCAGCTGTCCGACGTCGGTGAGAGTGCGACCGGCAGAGCGGGCGTAACGCGCGACACCGAAGTCGGCGATCTTCGCTTCCCCGTCGATCGAGATCAGGATGTTGGCGGGTTTGATGTCGCGATGGATCACGTGCCGCGCATGCGCCCAGGCCAGACCGTTGAGAACGTCGTCGGTGATCTTGAATGCAGCGTCGGCTGACAGGCGGCCTTCGCGCGCGATCATCGAGAGAAGGGATTCCCCATCGACGTACTCCATCGCCAGGTAGTTGATTCGGCGCCCCTCCCACCCCACCTCGTAGAGTGTGATGATGTTCCGGTGGATCAGTGAGCCACACAGCTCCGCCTCGCGGCGGAATCTCTCGAGAAAGTCGAGCTCATGCTGCTCCGACTCGAAGTTCTGGCTCATCCGGGGGGTGGTCTTGAGCGCCACGCGCCGCCCAATCCGGAGATCACGCGCCAGATACACCACACCCATCGCTCCGCGACCGAGGGTCTTTTCGACCTCGTAGTGATCGAAAAGCATCCCCTCGGCCGACTTCGCAGGATTGTCTTCTTTGTCGACTTCAGGCATGGCGGGCTGATTCATTCCGAGCAAGGATCCTGCCTTGCCCCGGAACCGATGCAACCGGATGTTACTCCATCCCTAATCCACGTTCTGCAAACACCTGGAGAAGTGTTTCAGGGACTCGAACAGGTTGACCGAGCGATCGTTTCAGGTCGATCGCGTTCACCACCGCCTGACCGCGAAAATGGTTATTTGTAATCACGTACGCGTCCCGCGTCGCCGCCATGGAGCCGATCCTTTCGACCCACGGCTCGAGCTCCTCGGGGGTATAGAGATAGTCGTAGCGCTCCCAGGACTCCTCGTGGTTGAACCATTTCTCGTAGTTTCGCCCGTGAAAGCGGACGTACCCCGGCCCTCCCGCGACCATCGCTTCGGGCCGAATCGAATCGTGGAACAGCGGCTGGTCGATGGCGGCGATGCCGGCGGAATGATCCTCGAGGAAGCGGAGGAAGCCGTCGTGGGCGAAACTCGAGTGCCGAACCTCGACCACGCTCGGATATCCCCGAAACAGCGCCAGGATCGTTTTGAGCCGCCGCCTCGCCTCCGGGCCGTCCTTGAAGCTCCAGGGGAACTGAATCAGGAGGGCGCCGAGACGCCCGTCCTCCTGAAAGGGGTCGAGGTAACGGCAGAAGGCTCGGGCTTCCTCGGCCGGAGGGAGCTCTCGATCGTGGGTGAAGCCGCGGAATAGCTTGGTCGTGAAGCGGAACTCGGGGTTGAACGAGGTGCGGCGGAGCCAGCTCGAAGAGTGGGTCGGAGGCGGAGTCCGGTAGAAGGAGGAATTGACCTCGACGGTGTCGAAAAGGCCGGCGATGAAGGCGAGCTGGTCGAACCCGCTGCCGGGCGAGGGGGGGTAAACAATCCCTTCCCAGTCCTTGTAGCTCCAGCCGGCGGGTCCG
>JBHEOL010000113.1:0-10859 GCA_046261635.1 Thermoanaerobaculia bacterium
GTCAGAAGGCAGAAGGCAGAAGGCAGAAGTAAAGGCAACACCAAAGTCAGAAGCGAGGCCAGAACCCCCACTTCTTCGGACTTTGTATTTGCCTTTACTTCTGCCTTCTGCCTTAGTTTCATCCTGCCGCCCTCAGGATCTCGATGGCGATCGGCTTGATGCCGTTGAGGACGAACTGGATGCCGATGGCGCCGAGGAGAAGGGCCATGATCTTGGTGAACACCGCCCGGCCCCGTTCGCCCATCACGTGCGAGATCGGGCTTGCGGCGAGGAGCGCGATCCAGCAGACGACTCCGATCGCCGCGATCGCGACGATGATCGCGAGCCGCTGTTCGATCTCCGGATAGAGGTTCACGAGCAGCATCGTCGAGGTGATTGCCCCCGGCCCGCAGAGCATCGGGATCGAAAGAGGCACGATCGCCACCGCGATCGGGTCGGCATGCACATCATCCACCACCTGCACCGCCTCTTCCGGCCCTTTCGGGCGGAGATTGCGGAATCGCCGGTCGTCGTCCACGAGCGTTCGCAGCGCATTCGTGAAGAAGATGATTCCCCCCATGATCTGAAACGCGGGAAGCGTGATTCCGAAGAACTTGAAGACGTAGTTGCCGGCGAAAAGAAAGAAGATCAGGAATCCAATCGTTCCGAGCCCGGCGATGAAGGCGACTTCCTTCCGTTTGGTCCGCAGGCTGCCGTCGGTGAGCGCGAGATAAGGTGGAATCACCGCGAGCGGGTTCACCATCGTGATGAGCGCGACGAACGCGGTCAGCGTGACTTCCCAGAAGGACATGGCGAGGGGGAAAATAGCACGAGACTAGGGGCTAGGGACTAGGGGCTAGGGGCTAGGAAGAACAACGGCAAAATCAGCCAGCGATTTGGGTGTTGCCTTTACTTCTGCCTTCTGCCTTCTGCCTTCTGCCTTTGCTTTTCCTAGCCCCTAGCCCCTAGCCCCTGTTTTTCTGCCTCTCCTCACGAAATACGCCGCTCCCACGATCGCCACTGCGATTGCCACCCCGATCAGCACCCAGTTGATCGTCGTGAATGCGTACCCGTAGCGCCAGCCGTTCCACGCCATGACGCCTGCCACGGCGAGATAGAGAGACGCGCGGAAGTAGAACCAGATCCGCGGCATCGGGCGCTGCCGCATGGAATCGCTCCAGAGAAGCCAGAGCAGGATCACGATCGCAGCGAGGGGGATGAGAAAACCGGCAGTCTGTCCCATCGTCAGTCGAGGAGCTCGTCCCACTCCTCCTCGGCATAGCCGAAGGTCGCCTTCCCCCCGGACACGACGATGGGGCGCCGGATCAGATTCGTGTCCTCGAGCATCAGGTCGATCGCCTCCTTCTTCGTCAGCGTGCGCTCACCGAGACCGCGCTCCTTCGACGCTTCGGGTCACGGCTTTTCTCCTTCGTCGTTCTCCGCTGTGATGGCATCGATCATATCGTGAACGATCGGGGTGCAGGTACCGCCGCAATGACCCGTCGTGGCCGTGGTTCGTGCCGCAACCTGCGCGATGGTGTGGCACCCCTCGCGGATCGCCTTCTCGATGGTCCTGTACTTCACGTTGTTGCACCGGCAGACGGTCCTCAGCCCTCGGATTGCGGGGTGGAGGCTCTGGAGATCGTCGTCGCGCATGGTCGCATCGGGGAACAGGCGGGGGAAAGGAGGGCATTCCGAAGCCAGCAGCCAGAAGCCAGCAGCCAGAAGAAAAGTCAGAAGTCAGAAGGCAGAAGGCAGAAGTAAAGTCAAAACCAAAGTCGGGGGTCGGGTGAGGCCAAAACCCAGGGGCCCGAACCAACTTCTCAAGCTTGGATCTTGTCTTTGCCTTTACTTCTGCCTTCTGCCTTCTGACTTCTGACTTCTGACTTTGCTACTCCCCAGCCCCTAGCCCCTGATTTCGACCAGCTCGTCCCCGTCCAGGTCGATGTACCAGAGCAGGCCCCGGCACTCCTGGCCGCTCATCGCGGCGATCGCCTGGCAGTAGCGCGCGACCTGTTCGCGATCCGCCGCGAGCCGCTCTTCCGAGACGCGGCCGCTCTTGTAGTCGAGCACCACCCAGCGCTCATCGTCCCGAAGGAGGCGGTCGATGCGCACCTCGCGCGGCTTCCCTTCCTTCTCGAGCCAGATCGTCGTCTCGCGGCCGACCGTCTCCAGCCCGCGGATCCGTTCGTGCGCGCTCGAGGCGAGGATCGATTCGATCCGCCGCGCGACGCGGTCGCGCTCGAGCTCGGTCCCTCCGAGCTCGAGACGCACGAGCTCGAGCAGACCGCCGATCTCGGGCGAGCCGTCCCAGATCTCGAGGAAGCGGTGGAGCAGCAGGCCTGCACGCCGGTAGCGGAGCCTTTCCGCCCGTTTTACGAGCTCGCCGCGGTCCACCGGCTCCGGAACGACCTCCGGCTCGGGTGGCGGCAGCGGCCTCCGCGCGCGTTGGCCGAGCTCCCGGCTCACCAGGCGCGGCGACTCCTCCCGCGGCTCCGGAAGCGGCTCCACCGACTCGAACGCTGCTTCAAGGGTTTCCTCTCCGATCTTCAGCACGTCGCGCCGCTCGCCTCGCTCGGCGGGGAACAGATCGCCGAGAGCCTTGAGGTCGAACCCGAAGATGCCGGAGAGCGGCTTCATGAACGTCTGCCGGCTCGTCGTGAGCGGATCGAGCACGAACACGACTTCCTCTCGCGCCCGCGTCACGGCGACGTAGAAGAGCCGGTCGTTCTCCGCCTCATTCCGCTCTTTCAGAATGTCCGACGGCGTTCTTCCCCCATCGGCCTTCTCCGCCCTCGTGCCGATCGTCGTCAGCGAGCCCTTGAAATAGAGGCGCTCCGGAACGCTGAGGCGGAAGACCGAAAGCTGATCCCCCGCCATGGTGCAGGCGAGCTCGGGAAGGATCACCCGTCCGAACTCGAGGCCCTTCGCGGCGTGCACGGTGAGCACGCGGACCCCGCCCGCATTCTCGTCGATGATCGCCGGCTCGGAGCTCTCGCCCCCTTCGCCGCGGCGGAGCATCTCCTCGACGAAGACCGGGAGCGAGGCGCCGACCGAGCGGTCGAAGTCGCGGGCGAGCTCGAGGAACGCCTCGAGGTCGTCGAGATGATTCTCTCCCCGCGGCTGCAGGCGGTAGAGGATCCCGATGCCGCTCTCGTCGATGATTGCCTCGGCGATCTGCTCGACGGTCATCCATCCCGCGCAGTCGCTCCACCTCCGCATCTGCCGCCGGAACCGCTCGTGTGGCGATTCGGGATCCGCGGCGCTTCCCGACTCCTTCGCGAGGAACGCCGCGGCGATCTCGTCGTCGGTCAGGGCGAAGTAGGGGCTGCGGGCCGCGGAGAAGGCGGCGCCGCGGTCGAACGGAGCTGCGACGGCCCGGAGCACCGCGAGCAGGTCGATGGCCGCGCGGCGATCGAAGATCGAGCGGTTCCGCGGAAGGACGTATTCGATTCCGGCGGCGTCGAGAGCGTCCAGGTACGCATCGATCGTCGTCATCTTGCGGACCAGAATTGCAAAGCTCTCGGCCGGAGCTCCGGCGTCGATGCGCGAGCGGAGCAGCGCCGCGACCGCGGCAGCCTGCCTTCCCGACGATCCCGGCTCGTCCTCGACCTTCTCGCCGGGGAGCGGGCGGAGTGCGAGGAATCGGATCGGTGGCGTGCTCTCGCCATTTCCCCGAAGACCGGGCTCGAGTGGCTCGTAGTGAGGGCGGAAAACGTTCGCACCGCCCCGCGCCTCGAAAAGGCGCGCGAACATGGCGTTGAGGGCGTGAACGAGCGCCGGTCTGCTCCGGTACTGGTGACGCAGCACGCGTCGCGCCGCCCCGTGCCTGGCGAAGAAATCGAGGGTCTCTCCGTACGTCTCCGGGTCGGCGCCGCGGAACGAGTAGATCGACTGCTTCGGATCGCCCACGAGGATGACCCGTCCCTCCTCGACCTCGCCGGATCGCCCCGAGGCGAGACGGCGGACGATCGACGCCTGGATCCAGTCGGTGTCCTGGAACTCGTCGACGAAGAGCCAGTCGATCCGCGACCGGACCTCTGCCGCGACGGCGGGACTCTGGAGCAGCCTCTCCGTCCGGATCAGAAGGTCGTCGAAATCGAGAACGCCGCGGCGATCTGTCTCCGCCTCGAGCCGCGCGAGGAACCGTCCCGCGAGCCGGAGGGTTGCCGACGCCGTGCGCTCGCCGAGAAGAAGATCGTAAAGATTCTCATCCTTCTTTTCTCCGCGAAGGACTCGCAGGGGCGTTTTGAGCCGCGTGGACCCTTTGAGATGGGCATCGCGCAGGCGGTTCGCGACCGGCTCGAGCCAGGCGACCCAGTCGCTCGCCTCGTCACGATCGGGAGGCGGAACGGAGCGGACGTAGGAAAGGAAGGCCGCGGTATCGGGATGAGTGACGGTGGCGTCGCTCTCGGGAAGCGACCGGATCTCGCTCACAGCCGCCCGCATCGTGGAGGCAACGTCGCGGAACGACGAGATCGAGTCGAGCCCGAGCGAGAGAAGGCCGCGGTGCTGCACGAGCGAGAGAAGGACGCGGCGGAGATTCCGGACGTCCCCCAGCCCCTCGAGCGTCTCTTCCCAGTCGGCCGCTCGGCTCGGCTCGACCTCGCCGGTGGTCTCGTCCTCGAGCCACTCGAGCCAGATCTCTTCCAGCAGCCGCGACCGCTCGAACCCTTCGGCGATCCGGAACGAGGGATCGAGGCCGGCCTCCAGCGGATGGCGGGCGAGGATCGACTGGCAGAACGAATGGATAGTCTGCGAGCGGATCCGATCGAGCTGCGCCAGGTGCTCCTCGCAAGCACGCGTCCACTCCTCGCGGCGATCCGGGGGGATCGGGAGGATCGGCGCGGCGAGATCCGAGGGCCAGCCGGAGCCGCCGCTCACGAGCGCGGCGTGCATGTCGACCAGCCCGTCGCGAATCCGCTCGGCGATCTCGCCGGCCGCTTTCTCGGTGAAGGTGATCAGGACGAGCCTTTCCGGCGAGAGGCGCGGGTGATCGAGGAGGATCTCGAGCACCTGCCGGACGATCTCGGTCGTCTTTCCCGTCCCCGCGCCCGCCTCGACGAAGACGTTGCGGCGGCGCGGGGTGAAGAGCAGTGGAGCCTGCGTCACTCGGGCGCCTCCTCGAGAAGGCGGAGGTAGCTCATCGCCTCGAACGGCCGCACCAGGCGCGCCTCCTCCCGAGTGTGGCGCACGCGGCACCAGCGGCCCACCGCGCACCAGTCGCAGTCGCCTCCGGGGATGGCGGGGAAGAGTCCCGACCTGGCCGAGCGCGCGAGACGCCCGAGGTGATCGAGAAGAATCTCGTGAACGAATGCGAGCTCGAAGGTGAATCGCTCCGCGTCCGCATCCGAGCGGATCGGGAGGATCGCGGCCGAGATCGCAGAGGGAGCAGCTCCGAAGATCGAGCCTGCCGCCAGCGCGTAGAGCGGGAGCTGGAGAGCGTGCCCCTTTTCGATCTTTTCCTCGATTCTCGCCTGGCGGTTTCCCTTCCCGGTCTTGTAGTCGACCACGCGGATCCTCTTGCCGTCGGGCGAGATGTCGACGCGGTCGATTCTTCCGCGGAGCCGGATCTCGCTGCCGCCGACCTCGATGGAGACGGGAGGGAAGTCGGGCTCGCGCTCGTCCCGCCCCGAGCTGCCGAAGGAGAGCTCGAACCACCGCGGGCGGAGATCTCTCGCAGCCAGGTCGTTCATGTCGCGGACGAGGAATCGCTCGAGGATCCGGAGCGCGAGCTTCCGCTCGATCCGACGCAGGAGGGCGCTCGCGGCTGGGTACTGTCTTTCGTGCTGATCGAACTCGCTGTCGAGGAGATCGCGGAGGCGCTCCTTCGACGCGGGGAGGAGCCCCTCCTCTCCTGCCATCGCCAGCAGGTCCGTCTCGGGCAGATTGCGGTAGAAGCGCTCGAGGATCCGGTGCTCGAGCAGGCCGCGCCGCCGCTGGGTCAGCTCGAGCTCCCATTCCGGTTCCTCGACGTCGGCGATCCTGAGCACGGTCTCGAGAAAAAAGCGGTGCGGGCAGACGCCGAAGGTCTCGACGCGGCGCGGCGAGAGCTCGAGCAACCGCGAAGCGATCGCCGTCTCGAAAGAGGGAGAAGGCGAGAGATGTCCGTCATGGACCGATCGCGTTCCGGACGCGGTGACGAGGCGGAGCTGCCGCGAAAGCAGATGGGAAGCATCGCCGCCGGAAACGATGCGCGCTGCCGCCTGGTCCGGGGTCGAGCTCGCGGAGGCGCTGCCGGTCTCCTGCCCGGCGACCCATCGGTCGAACGAGCGGACGATGCGGCTTCGCTCGGCCTCGTCCGCCGCGGTTCCCAGGGCCAGATCCTTGAGGAACATGGAAGGGCGCCACGACCGCCGGATGCCGTCGCCCGCCGAGTACGAGAGGTGAAGCGTCCCGGTCGCGCCATCGCGGAGGAGCTCGAAGAGCAGCCGCTCCTCCTCGCGCCCGTCGGCGATCTCGCGGACCCCGAGCGTGCGCCGATCGTCGTTCACGAGCAGGACGTCCTCGCTCCGGCGTTGCGGAAACTCCTCCTGCTGCATCGCGACGCCGAAGACGTGGGTGAACGACCGTCCGCGGAACGACATCAAGTCGCCGAACCAGACGCTCTCCTCCGCGGGCGTCTCCGCGGGGAGATCGGGAAGCGACCCCAGGAGGGCCGCGAGCTCGAGCGCGTCGAGGGTCGTCTCGGTCAGCGCCGGCATCCGGAGCAGCTCCGCGAGCCCGGCGAGCGACTCGGCCGCCGCGAGGTCCTCTTCGATGCGGAACCGGAGCGAATCGGTGATCCGTTCGAGCCACTCCGCCCACATCGACGCCCGCTTCGGCTCGTCCGTCCCGCGCGACATCCGCTCGAAGGCGGCGACCGTCTCCGCCAGCAGCTCGATGCGCGCCTGGAGCCAGGGAACGACGCTCGGAACCATCCGCCGGATGCGCGCCGAGTTACCGCCCGGGATCTCCGCCCGCCGCGCGGCGTCGTCCAGGTCGGCCGCGTGCACGCCGTCGGGAATGGTCCCTTTCCTGAATGGGGCCGCCGCCAGCGAGACGATCACCTCGCGGTGAAAGCGCTCCCTCCGGATTCTCAGCAGATCGAGAACGGCGCGTCCCCACGGATGCGCGGCCAGCCGGCGACCGCGGCGCGGAGTGATCTCGAGGCGGAAGGCGCGCGCCTCCCGGGCCATCAACGCCGCGAGCCGGTCATCGACCGACCTGGCGACGACGGCGATCTCGGTCGCGGGCGTGCCGCCGTCGATCATCGCCCGAATCCGGGAGACGACCTCGCGCACCTCGCGCGGCTGCGCGGGGTGGCCCGAGATCGCGAACGAGGCGCGTCCGGAAGAGGTGTGATCGTGCTGCTCGGGCTCGTTGCCGGCCGAGCGGCCGAGCCGGTCGAGCGAGTCGATCAAGGGGCGGGCGTAGTCGTACCCGGGAGCGATCGCGCCCTCGACGAGCGGAATGGGGATCCAGAACGAATCGAGAGCTCCCGCGCGGTAGAGCGCGAACAGGAGCTTCTGCTGAAGCCCGGTGAGATCGTAGAAGCCGAAGACGATCTGGCGTCGCGGGTCCATGCCGCCCCGCTCGATGCTCCAGGCGCTTTCCCGGAGCAGATCGGCGGGATCGAGCAGTCCGGCGGCCCGGATACTTCCCTCATAACGCTGCCACACCTCGGTCAGGGAGTTGATTTTCGGCCTCGAGCCGCGCGGGGCGCGCGCGCGGAGCTCCTCGATCGAGAGGTCGCTGTCTCGAACGTCGCGCCAGCTCCGCTGGAGGAGGGGAGCGAGTCCGTCTACGGCTCGTAGAGGCGCCTTCGCTCGCTTCGCAGCCGCGATCATCGCGAGTCTCTGGTGGCTTTCGCCCGCCAGCCGAGGATAGCGGCCGGTTCGTTGCAACAGCGCCAGCGCGAAGCCCTCGGGTGTCCTCAGCTCGATCCCCGCGACGCCGGCCGGGTAGCGGGCGAGCAGCGCGCGGGCCACGGCCGTCGCTGCGGCGCGGGAGGGAACGATCAGTTCCACCGGATGGGCGAGGTGGCGGGCGAGCGAATCTCCCGCGGGGCGAAGGCTCTCGATGTGCTCGGCCAGGGGGGTGGTGAGATCGTGGTAGCGGCCGAAATGGAGGGAGATGGGAGCGGGTGGCATCGGGCGGTCCCGATTCTACAGGAGGGTTCCGCATGGTGGGCGGGACCGCGAAACCTATAATGCTCACGCACGATGTCGGGAAAAGACGCACGAATCGTCACGATTCACCGGGGAACGACGTTCCTGCTGCTCCTGCTGACCACGGTCGCCATCCTCGGGCTGACGCTCTATGCCTCGGGAAAGGCCTATACGAAGGTCGATCCGGAGCCGTTCCGGGAGATTCGGGTGCTGACGCAAAAACTCTCCGAGGGGCCGATGCGGACCGAGACGATCGTCGCCCTGACGATGCCTATCGTATTGAATATTCTGCTTTTCATGCCGTGGGGTTTCTTCATGTTCCTGCTGCTCGACCGTCCGAGCAGGCCCGCTTTCCAGACTTATTTGTGGACCCTGCTCCTCGCGATGGCATTCAGTTCGCTGGTAGAGGCGTGGCAATACTTTCTTCCCACGCGCGTGACGGACGTGAACGACATCATCTGGAACGGCGCCGGGGCCCTGACGGGGGCCGTCTACGGCCATCTCAGGCGGCGGGTTCGCGTGGTGTTCGAATAGGAGCTCGGGGCAGTGATTCTGATCGTTGAAGATGACCCACAGGTCGCCAGGCTGATCGCTCTCGTGCTGCAGAGGAACGGGTACCGAGGCGAGATCGTGTCTGACGGGAAAGTCGCGCTGGACAGGATCAAGCAGGAGAAACCGGAGGCGATCTTCGCCGATCTGACCATCCGCGGGATGGGGGGAGAAGCGCTCTGCGTGAGCCTGAAGGGAGACCAGGAGCTCGGAAAGATCCCGTTCATCATCCTCTCGGGCGATCGAGACATCGCCGAGAAGGCCCGCTCCTGCGGGGCCGACGATCATCTCGGCAAACCTTTTGAATTCGACGATCTCATCCGACTGGTGAAAAAGTATGTCGAACGAAATCAGTGAGCCCATCATCAACGAGACGGACCCCGTGGACCGGCTCGTTCATCAGCTTCTCCGCGAGGGTTTCGAGCCGCTTCACGAAGGGGAGGGAGAAGGGGAGCGTATCTACCGGCGCGATGAGCAGGTTCTGTTCGCCTCGGGTGAAACCGTCTTCCATCTGATCGATTTCCCCCGCTTCGACGACAAGACGCTCAGCCAGGCGGTCGACACGATCGCGAACCTCTATCGCGCCCGCGGTGCCGGGCAGAAAGCACTCTCGGTCTTTCAGACCCGCACGGTCTACGTCTGCATCATCGCGCGGGACGACTCGCCGCACTACGAAAGCCTCGGGCGCCACGTCACGGTTGCCGGCGGCGCGACCCTGATCCCGGTCGTCGTCGTTCCCGAGATCAATCAGGTCGTCTATCCCGTCGTCTCGGGCGAGCGCCGCTCCGGCACGATCCAGCCCCGCATCGAGTTCCTTCAGTACCTTCTCGGCGAGCGCCGCGAACCGGTCGAGATGCACCGCCAGACCGTCCGCACCTTCTGGTTCTCCGCCGCCGTCGTCGGCCTGCTGCTGGTCGGCGTGGTCATCTCGATGATCTTCTCGGTGTGAGAAAAGGCAAGTCAGAAGGCAGAAGCCAGAAGAAAAGGCAGAAGTCAGAAGGCAGAAGGCAGAAGGAAAGTCAAAGGCAAAGACCGCGGGCTGAAACGGCTGACGGGAGTCGGCGACAGAGAATACTTCTGGCTTCTGGCTTCTGGCTTCTGGCTTCTGGCTTCTGCCTTTGCCTTTACTTCTGCCTTCTGCCTTCTGCCTTCTGACTTGCTTTACTGCCTTCTGCCTTCTGCCTTGCTTTACTGCCTTCTGCCTTCTGACTTGCCTTTTTGACTCTCTCCTCGTCGATCATGAGGATTTTTCTTCCGTCCTCGGCTTCCGGAGCCGCGGGGGCGAACTCGAGGTCTCGGATGACCTTGCGGAAGATCTCCTTCAGGGCTCGGGCGCCGAGGCGCTTGTGGCGGCTCGCTTCCCAGGCGATGGCGCGAATCGCGCCACGGGTGATCTGGAGATCGATGTCGAACCGGCGGAAGTAGTCGCGCGCCTCGCGGAAGATCGACCCCTCCGGCTCGACGAAGATGCGGGCGAGCTGTTCCTCGACGAGGTCGTTGAGGACGACGATCGATTCGAAACGCGAGAGGAACTGCGGCGTGATGCCGTACTGGAACACATCCTCATAGCGGAGGTGCTCGCGCAGGTGGAAGGGAAGCTCCTCCCTGACCTCACCCGAGCTCGAGACGACGACGATGGGTCGCAGCGGGGCGGCCTCCGTGCCGGAGAGGACGCGGCGGAGCACCGCGTCGTACAGCTCCTCGAAAGCACCGCCGGCGACGAAGAGCATTCTCGAGGTGTTGATCGCGAGCGGCCCGAGCGGCTCGTCGGGAGGCTCGAACTCGAGGTTCTCGTTCTCCATGAGCGTCAGTAGCGCTTCCTGGGCGACGATGCCGCGGACGTTCGGCATCGCTCCGACGTGTGCGCGGATCTTGTCGACCTCGTCGATGAAAACGATCCCTTCCTCTACCGACCGGAGAATCGCCGCCGGCTCAGCCGAGCGGCCGAGCTGCCGCCGCGCGTTCCGCCACAGTCGCGCGAGAACGGTCTTCCCGTACCCTCCATGCTCCTCGGCGAGCACGTTCGCGTTGATCCGGATGACGTTCGCGGCGCCCGCGCCGCTCGAGGTGATCCATCCCTCGACTGCCTTCATCATGGTCGTCTTGCCGCTGCCCGAGTTCCCGATCAACAGCATGTTCGGCGCCGCATGCCCGCCCAGGTGCTTGACGATCGCCACCGAC
>JBHEOL010000116.1:0-13258 GCA_046261635.1 Thermoanaerobaculia bacterium
TAAACGTTCAGAGTGTCGCCTTCGATCTTGATGGTCTCGACCTTCCGGAATCCGGCCGCCGCGAGATACTCGAGTGCCTTCTGCCCCCTCCCTGGCGGAAGCAGCGGACGATCTCCTGCTCGACGCCAGCCAGTACAGGAATGTATTGCGTAAAGAAAGCGAGATTGTTCGTCCCGGCCTCGCGCGTCAGGGAGATCGCGTGCTCGGCCGGAAGTGAATACTGCGAGCGATCCGAGATCCGCTTCGAGAGTCGAAGGATGGTCATTCCGCTCGGACAAGCGCGGGCTCCGTGATTCGTCGTGGGAGGAATGAGCTTACACGAAGTAGCCGAGGATCCGTCGACAGTGGCGGAGGATTCATCCTCCGCCCCGTGGACCGAAGGAGACCCCGCCTTGCAATCCACGCGTGCGTGGGTGGGGGCAGTCGCGCGTCTGCGGGCGGGGGCGGAGGCTGAAGCCTCCGCCACTGGGGTCAGACGAAGATGCGGAGCTCGCGGAGCTCCCGGATGCGGTCCCTGATTTCGGCGGCCTGTTCGAATTCGAGGCTTTTCGCCGCATCCTTCATTTCCTTCGACAGCCTGGCGATCGTCGCGTCGATGTCCCCATCGGCGACGAGGTCTTCCTTCTTTTTCGACATCCGGGAAGCGAATGGCTCGTAGTAGTCGAGGTTCGCCATCCGGACCAGGTCGGAGTCGATCGACTTGATGATGGTCGCGGGCTCGATTCCGTGCTCGGTGTTCCATGCCTGCTGGATCGCGCGCCGGCGCTCGGTCTCGTCGATGGCTGCGCGCATCGAGTCGGTGATCCGGTCGGCATAGAGAATCGCGAGCCCGTTCAGGTTTCTCGCCGCCCGGCCCATCGTCTGGATCAGCGACGTGTTGGAACGAAGGAAGCCCTCCTTGTCCGCATCGAGGATCGCCACGCACGAGCACTCCGGAATGTCGAGGCCTTCGCGCAGCAGGTTGATTCCGACGAGAACGTCGTACGTTCCGGCTCGGAAGTCACGGATGATCGCGATACGCTCGAGAGTGTCGACGTCGGAATGGAGATAGTTCACCTTGATTCCGAGCTCCATCAGGTACCGCGTCAGATCCTCGGACATCCTCTTCGTCAGAGTCGTCACCATGACGCGTTCGGACGCTGCGGAACGCTCGCGGATCACCCCGATCAGATCGTCGATCTGACCCTTGACGGGACGGATGGCGATCTGCGGATCGAGCAGCCCGGTCGGACGAATCACCTGTTCGACGAACTCCCCCCCTGTCTTCTCGAGCTCGTAGGCGGCCGGGGTGGCCGAGACGTAGATGATCTGGCTGAGCTTGGATTCGAACTCCTGAAATGAGAGCGGCCGGTTGTCGATCGCGCTCGGGAGGCGGAATCCGTAGTCGACCAGGGTCTGCTTCCGGGCGCGGTCGCCTCCCCACATGGCCCGGACCTGGGGAATCGTCTGGTGGCTCTCGTCCACGATGAGGAGGAAGTCTTCCGGGAAGTAGTCGATCAGCGTGGGCGGAGGCTCTCCGGGAGCGCGGCCGCTGAGGTGACGGCTGTAGTTCTCAATTCCGTTGCAATAACCGAGCGCGGCCATCATCTCGAGGTCGAACAGCGTTCGCTGGCTGAGGCGTTGCGCCTCGAGGAGCCGGTCCTGCGCGCGAAGCTCGGCCACGCGATCGTCCAGTTCGGCACGGATGTTCTCCATCGCCGTCATCAGCCGCTCCCGCGGCGTGACGTAGTGGGTGCGGGGGTAGATCGCCAGGCGGTCGTAGTCGCGACCGGTCTTCCCGGTCACCGGATCGATGCGCGTGATCCTGTCGATCTCGTCACCGAAGAACTCGATTCTGACCGCGTCGTCCTCGTAGGCCGGCCAGATCTCGAGCACGTCGCCCCTCACGCGGAACATGCCGCGACTCAAATCGTAAGGCGTCCTCTCGTACTGCAGCTCGGTCAGCCGGCGCAGGTAATGAGTCAGCGATTTCGTCACCCCCCGCTCGAAAAACAAGAGCATCCCGAAGTAGAGGTCGGGATCGCCGATGCCGTAGATGCAGGAAACCGAGGCGACCAGGATGACGTCCCGGCGCTCGAACAGGGACTTCGTCGCCGCGAGCCGGAGCTTGTCGATCTCCTCGTTCTTCGTCATCTCCTTTTCGATGTAGAGATCGGTCTGGGGGATGTAGGCCTCGGGCTGGTAGTAGTCGTAATACGAGACGAAATACTCGACCCGGTTCTCCGGAAAGAAGTTCCTGAACTCCTGGTAGAGCTGCGCGGCCAGGGTCTTGTTGTGGGAGAGGACCAGAGTCGGACGCCCGACCCTCTCGATCGTCTTGGCGACGGTAAAGGTCTTACCCGACCCGGTCACGCCGAGAAGGACCTGATCCCGGCGCCCCTGTTCGATGCCGGCCGTCAGGTCCTCGATGGCCTGGATCTGGTCACCCTGGGGCGAGAAGGAAGAAACGAGCTGGAACCCCGTCATGCAGCCAGCGCAAACACTCGCTGGTTCCAGTTCAATCCTCGAAAATGGACCGAGCTGCTCCCCTCCCCCGCCTGTTCGTTGATGCGCAGAAGCTCCTCGTTGAGGGAGTCGACCTCCTCGGGCGAGAGCGATTGGTCGCGGATGGCCTGGTTCATCTCGGTCAGCAGCGGCTGGAGGGCGACCAGATCGACGTTCCCCTCGCCGATGTGGTCCTTCAGGCGGGCGAGCTCTTCCTTCAGAATCTGGCGCGCCTCCGGACTCACCTCGGCTTCGAACAACTCGTCGGCGTCCTTCTCGAGCTGCGAGACGATGAACCGTCCCAGCATCCCCGAGCCCCCCTTCATCAGCCAGGCCCCTCCCACGAAGAGCACGATCAGCCCGAGACAGCCGAGCCCTCCGCAGCCGAACAACAGCCACTTCGGACAGCCGGCCTTCTTCTCCGGCTGCGCTGGCTGGTTCGAATAATAATCGGCGGGCCGCTGATAGGAGCCGGCGACCGGAACCGGTTCTCCGGACGGCCCCTCCACGCTCCCGGGCTGGGGCTGAGGGTGTTCCGGCGTGTTCGTCTGGACCATTTATTCTCCCGTATTCGCGATCTGGTCCGGAAAATGTATCATGGGACACGCATTCGGTTCCGCCAACGCTAGTGCCTCGCGAGGTTTAGGACTCATGGCTTCTCTGAACAACCTTACTGTGCTCGTGCTCGACGACAATCCGCTCGTTCTGAAGCTGGCGCGGGCGCTGCTGGAGCGCGAAGGAAGCACCGTGCTCACCGCGTCCAGCTGGATCGAGTTCAATCACGTGCTGGCGGCCAATACGCCAGACATCATCCTGCTCGACGTGAACCTGCCCAGCATCAAGGGCAACCGGCTCAGCGAAGTGCTCAAGTCGCAGTCGAACAAGAAAGAGATTCCGATCGTGCTGATCTCCGACCTCCCCGAGAAGTCGCTCGAGGAGATGTTCCCCGGCTCGGGAGCCGACGCGTGGATGCGCAAACCGCTCACCCGGGAAAAGCTGATCGACATCATCTCGCGCCTCGTCCCGTCGCATTGACTCGCGAACCCTGACCAGAAAATGAACGCGGCTCCCTTGCGGGAGCCGCGTTTCTCTTTGCCAGAATTCACCGCGGATCTGGTGGCTCTGGGGGAGGGGGCGGCGGGGATACCGGGTGAGTCGGTTGCGGGGGTGGCGCTCCGGCCGCGGGAGCATCGAGCTCCTCGGGCGCGGGCGGCGTGCTTTCCGCACCCTCGCCAGGCCTGGCTGCCGGGTCGTCAGCCGCGATGCCGGGCTCGCTCTCGCGGGGCTCGTAGAACGGCTTCTGCAGGTAGTAAGGAAGCTGGGCGATGCTTCCGACGCCGTCGTCGCAATCGCGCGTCGGCTCGGTCCCCAAGAGGAAGGCTTCCGAGACGACCCGGCCACACGGCCCCTGACCGAGGCGTCCGGTTTTCAGGTCCATCGGGACGATGACGATCCCATTCGGCCGTTCGAACTCCTGTTGTGGCTCCCCTCGAAGATTCTTCTCGTCGAACTCCTTGAACATCTGCACCCAGATAGGAAGCGCGAGGTCCCCCCCCGTCGATCCGCCGCCGAGAGACTTCGAGGGGTCGTCGTATCCGATCCAGATACCGACCGCGAGCTCGGGGGTATAGCCGACGAACCAGGCGTCCGTGTAGCCGTTCGTCGTTCCGGTCTTTCCGGCGACGGGGCCGGGGATGACCCGAGCCTTGAATCCAGTGCCGCGCCAGACGACTCCGCTCAGGGTGTAGGTGAGCAGATACGCGGTCTGAGCGGTGGTCGCCTCCTGGTATTCGGGAAACTGCTGCTCGAGGACCTTGCCGGTCGAGTCGGTGATTCTTCGCACCATGCGCGGCCGGATCCAGATTCCTCCGTTGGCGAACGCGTTGAAGGCTGCGGTCAACTCGAGAGGAGAAACGCCCGCGGCGCCCAGGGCGAGTGATGGGTACGGCGGCAGAGGTGCGCTGATCCCGGCCCTCCGCGAGAAATCGATGACCTTGTCGGCACCGACCATGACGAGAGTCTTGACCGCCGGAACGTTGATCGAGAGCTCCAGAGCCCGCTGGATCGTGACGATTCCGGTGTACTGCCCCCCGTAGTTTTTCGGGGCGTAGGTGCGCCCCTGCCCCATTGGAATCTCGACCGGCTCGTCGAAAACCGTGTCGCCGGGTGTGAAGCCGTTCTCGAATGCGGCCCCGTAGACGAATGGTTTGAACGCCGATCCCACCTGTCTCAACGATTGGGTCGCGCGGTTGAACTTCGAGGTGTTGAAGTCGTAGCCGCCGACCATGGCCCTGATCTCGCCGGTCTTGACGTCCAGGACGACGGCCGCTCCCTGAATCCGAGGCAACTGATCGAGATACCAGGTCCGAACCGCCGCCTCCCCCTCCCCTTCGGCCTCGAAGCGCGCGAGGACCAGATCTCCTCGCCGAAGCGAATCGGTCAGGTCCCGCTTACGGGTCCACTGCCACCCCTTCGGTCGGATCTCGGGTTGCTCGTCCCCGAGCCTGAGGAGCACGGACTCGCGGTCTACCGAGAGAACCACCGCCGGATACGCCTCACCCGCCCGGAGCTCGCCGCCCCAGTCCGGGCTCTCGAACTCCGCCGGATCGATTCCCTCATCCGTCAGGTTCCGCTGCGGTTTCCTGAATCCGCGGATCCGATCGAGTCGGCGCAGTCCCGCGCGCATCACCGACTCGGCGATCTGCTGCATCTCGACGTCGAGAGTGGTGTGAATCTCGATCCCGTTCTTGTAGAGATCGTCCATCGTCAGGGTCGGATGATTCTCGACGTACTTCCTGACTTCCTCCGAAAAATAGGCCCCGACCTCGGGGGTGTCGTCCTTGTAGGCGCCGAGAACGAGCGGGGCCGTGCGGGCTTCCTGGTATTCCGCCGAGGATATGTACTTCTCCTCGAGCATCCGCCGCAGAACGTAGTTCCTGCGCGAAACGGCATTCTGCGGCTCGACCATCGGCGAGTAGTGCATCGGCCGCCGGATCAGCCCGGCGATGGTCGCCGCTTCCGGAAGCGTCAGCCGGTTCGCGTTCTTTCCGAAGTACATCCTCGCGGCAGACTCCACGCCCCATGCGCCGTGGCCGAGATTCATCTGGTTCGCATAGAACTCGAAGATCTGATCCTTGGTGAAGCTCTTTTCGATCTCGACGGCGAGAAAGGCCTCGTTGATCTTCCGCTTCCAGCTCTTCTGCGGGGTGAGGAACACCTGTTTGGCGAGCTGCTGAGTCAAGGTCGAAGCCCCTTCGACCTTTTTCCGAGCGATTACATCTCTCACCCCGGCGCGAACGATCGCTTTCGGGTCGATTCCACCATGCTGGTAGAAGCGTGCGTCTTCGGTCGCGATGATCGCGTTCACCAGGTGCGATGACATCTCGGACTTCGGGACGACGATCCTGCGCTGGATCGAGTACTCGTTGAACACCGTGCCGTTGCGGTCGTAAATCCTGGTGATCAGGCTCGGGCGGTAGGTGTGAAGAGTATCGACGATGGGGAAATGGATCATCCGCGCGAACAGGAATCCTCCCGGGATCCCCAGGGCGATCGCCACGAAGAGAAACAAAAGCCGGGAAATGACGCGCCGGCGGGGACGAGGGGGAGGAGTTTCGTTCACGGTTTCAGAATACCGGAAACGGACTGTGGGCCGGTTTGCTTCCGGAGCAAGGATTTGTGGGGCCTGGGACGGGTGAGTGACCGGCAGGGTATCGATTTCGTCCGGAGAGGACATTAGAATGAGCGGACATGGCTGCTCAACCCGTCTCCCCGCCCCGCCAGCAATACGACTGGGCGAAGCTCGTGGGACATTCACTCAAACAGAATGGAACCTGGGCGACCTGGGAAAAGCTTCTCGAGGCGAGGCGGGCTTATCCGGACGACATGCTGCTTCGCGGCTACGCGGAGATCGTCCGGAACACGATCGTCCGCGACCTGCTGGCCGGCCCGAAGGGACTCCAGGCCGCCCCGAAGCTCACCGCGGACTTCCTCTCCGACTTCGACCGCTTCAATCTCACGGCCCAGGAGGGATACCTCATCTCGCTGATCGACGGCAGGATCACGATCGAGATGCTCCTGAAGCTGACGCCGTTCGACAATTTCACGACTCTTTTCAACCTCGCAAAACTTCAGAATCAGCAGGCGATCACGATTCCATCATGAGCGAACTGGCCGTCTCTCTGCTCGACAACATCCCGACCGCAATCTCGGTCGTCCGCGACGACGGAAGCATCGTCTACCGCAACAATGCCTTCCGGGAGTGTTTCGGCGAAGGCGCTGACGAGTGGATGACGCGAAACTCCAAGGCCGTGGCGGGAGAACGCGGCTGGCTCCAGACCTTTTTCGCCGAGAAGGATCATTCGATCGACCTCGACTACAACGGGCGCGTCTACCATCTGGAGAGAATTCCGAGCGTCGGCGGAGCGAGCCAGATCGCGCTCTCGTTCGAGGACGTCACGCGGCAGCGCGAGGCCGAGCAGGCGAAGTCCGACTTCACGTCCATGATCGTTCACGATCTGCGCGGCCCTCTCTCGGGGATCCAGGGGACGCTCGAGTTCGTGCTCAGTCAGGAGACGGCCCGTCTCGATTCGCTCTACGAAGAGTTGCTGCGCGAGGCCTCCCGCGAGTCGGAACGGATGATGGGGCTGATCAACGAGCTGCTCGATTTCTCGAAAATTGAATCGGGCAACTTCGAGGTCGGAACCGATCCGATCCCCATCGCGGGCTTGTTGCGCCGTTCGGTCCACAGTCTCAACTCGATCGCCACGCGCGACACGATCCACCTCGTCTCCGCGCACGGAATCGACCTTCCGATGCTCTCCGGAAGCGAGGAGAAACTGACGCAGGCGATCATCAACCTCATCTCGAACTCGCTGAAATTCACTCCCTCACGCGGCGTCATCTCCATCGGAGCGCAGGTCGTTCGCGAGGGAGGAGGAGCGAAGTCGATCGTCATCACCGTCACCGATTCCGGGATGGGAATCAAGGCAGACGACCTGCTGAACCTCTTCGAGAAGTACAAGCAGACCAAGAACAAGTCTCTGCGCGGTGGAGGGGGCACGGGGCTCGGCCTCTACATCGTCAAGCAGATCGTGGAGGCTCACGGCGGGAACATCAACATCGCCAGCATCGAGGGGATCGGCACGAGCATGATCATCGATCTCCCCGTCCGCCACGTCGCCTAGTGGCGGAGGCTTCAGCCTCCGCCTCTGTGGCCTGGAAGAGGATCTCTTTCTCCTGCCGGGGTGGCGCGCACGCCGCGCACGCCCACCCACGGGGGCGGAGGATGAATCCTCCGCACTTTGCCGGAGGCTGAAGCCTCGGCCACTAGTTCAGTGCCGCTTCGATTCCGCGCCGCAGCTCGTCTTCGCCGATCCCGGCGACGATCTCGCACTTCCCCACCCGGGTCGCGAGCGCCATCACCCTTTGCCCGCGGGTGAACTTCTTGTCGCGCTCGAGAGCATCGAGCACGCGCGCCGGGTCGGCCCCCTCGGGGCGCCGGATTCCGCTCGCCCGGATCGCCTCGTCGATGCGGCTCCGTTCCTTATCGGGCAGAACTCCGCGCCGCCGGGCGATCTCGTTCGCACCGATCATTCCCCACCCGATCGCCTCGCCGTGCGTCAGCCCGCGATAGCCCAGCGCAGCCTCGATTCCGTGACCGATCGTGTGCCCGTAGTTGAGGAGCCTGCGCTGGTCTCCCTCGCGCTCGTCCGAGGAGACGATCGAGGCCTTCAGCGCAATGGCCCGCCGGATGGTGGTCTCGAGGCGGTGGGCGTCATCCCGGGCCTGCGGCCGCGCGAGCTCGAACAACTCGGGATCTCCGATGATCCCCCCCTTGAGCGCCTCCATCATCCCCGAGAGAAACTCACTCTCGGGGAGCGTGGCCAGGAAATCGAGATCGGCCAGGACCAGCCGCGGGGGCCAGATGCTTCCGATGAGGTTCTTCCCGAGAGAATGGTTGACGGCGACCTTTCCTCCGATGCTGCTGTCGACCTGCGCGAGAAGCGTCGTCGGAACGTGGACGAGGTCCACGCCTCGAAAGAGCACCGAGGCGGCGAACCCGGCGGTGTCGCCGACCATCCCGCCCCCGATCGCGACCACCACCGAGTCACGCCGCGCGCCGCGCCGGATCAGCTCTGCGAGAATCATCTCCACGGAGGCGAGTGTCTTCTGCTCCTCGCCGTCCTCGAGGGGGACGAGCTCGAAACCTTCCAGTGCGGCCGACAGCGCCTCCCGGTGCAGTTCCAGCACCCGCCGGCTCACAACCGCGAACCGGTCGCCCCTGGCAGCCAGACGCTCGACGCCCGACGCCAGTTCCTTGAGGATGCCGCGCCCCACCGACACCGGGTAGGGTCCGCGCTCGGACGGGATCGTGAAATCGGAGGTCATCGTTCGGCCGGCGGAGGTTTCGCGAGAGCGATCCCGAGATCCCGAAGCTGCGCCTCATCGACCCGGGACGGAGCGTCCGTCATCAGGTCCTGACCGCTCGCCGTCTTGGGGAATGCGATCACGTCCCGCAGCGATGCTGCCCGCGCCATCATCATGACCATCCGGTCGAGCCCGAGAGCGATTCCACCGTGAGGGGGAGCGCCAAATCGGAAGGCATCGAGGAGGAATCCGAATCGCTCCTGGGCCTCCTCCGCTTGAATGCCCAGCGTACGGAACATGCGCGACTGCAGTTCCGGGGTATTGATTCGGATCGACCCCCCGCCGAGCTCGAGCCCGTTCAGGACCACGTCGTAGGCGCGCGCGAGGACGGATCCCGGATCCGACTCGAGGCGGTCGACATCCTCGGGCCTCGGGGAAGTGAACGGATGATGGCGGGCAGCCCAACGGTTCGCTTCCTCGTCCCGCTCGAGCAGAGGAAAGTCGACCACCCAGAGAAAATCCCACCGGTTTGTGGGAATGAGGTCCTCCTCGCGGGCGATCCGAAGACGGAGATGGGCGAGGCTGTCCCACACGACGTTCTTCGTTCCGGCGACGATCAGCCCGAGATCACCCTCGGAGGCTCCGAGCGCGGCGCGGATCGAGGCGGCACCCTCGTCGGTCAGAAACTTCCGGATCGAAGACGACGTGGCGCCTTCCGCCTCGAACTTGATCCAGATGAGGCCCCCCGCCCCGAATTGTTTCGCCGTTTCCCCGAGCTCGTCGAGGCGCTTGCGCGAAAATCCTCCCCCACCTGCCACCCGGATTCCCTTCACCAGCCCATCCGATTGGAGCGCCTGGCGGAACGGCGCGAACTCGACCGCCGAGACCGCCTCCGCGAGATCCTTCAGTTCCATGTCGAAGCGCGTGTCCGGCCGGTCGATTCCGAATCGGTCCATCGCCTCCTCCCAGGTCATCCTGGGAAACGGCGTGGTGACCGGGATCCCCGCGGCGGGAAAGACGCGGGCGAACATTCCTTCGATGAGCCCGAAGATGAACTCCTGGTCGATGAAGGAGGCCTCGATGTCGATCTGGGTGAACTCCGGCTGCCGGTCGGCGCGAAGATCCTCATCCCGAAAGCAGCGCGCGATCTGGTAGTAACGCTCGAGGCCCGAGACCATCAGAAGCTGCTTGAAGAGCTGCGGCGATTGCGGAAGAGCGTAGAACTCCCCCTTGCTCACCCGGCTTGGGACCAGGTAGTCCCGCGCACCTTCTGGAGTCGACTTGGTCAGGATCGGGGTCTCGATCTCGAGAAAGCCGTTTTTGTGCAGGTAATCACGAATCCTGAAGCTGACTTCGCTGCGGAGCTCGAGATTCCGCGTCAGCGGAGGCCTCCGAAGGTCGAGGTAGCGGTATTTCAACCGCAGATCCTCGTTCGCCGTCACCTCCTCCTCGATGAGAAACGGGGGGGTGTCCGAGCGGTTGAGGAGCGTGAGGGACTCGGCCAGCACCTCGATCTCGCCCGTCGCCATTTTCGAGTTGCGCGCCTCCGGCGAGCGTTCGTGAACGGTGCCGGTGATCGAAACCACGAACTCGGAGCGGAGCTCCTTGGCGCTCGAAATCAGTTCCGGCGGCACGCCGCGTTCACGGTCGAACACGACCTGAGCGATTCCGCTCCGATCGCGGATGTCGACGAATACCAGCTCGCCGAAGTCGCGTTGCTTCTGGACCCACCCTTCCAGCCGCACACGCTCACCGATAGCCTGCCTGGTGAGCGATCCCGCGCTACTGCGCGTTTGAGGAGATCCATGTTCCGTCATTGGCGATACTCACCCGGAGCCTCCGCGAGGTAGGTCTCCTTGTACTCGAGATAGTGGCGATGAAAACGACCGAGAAACTGCAGATCGTCCGGGGTCAACTGGCGCCGAACCTTTGCCGGTGATCCCATGACGAGGGTTCGATCGGGGACCTGCATTCCCTCGGTGACCAGGGATCCGGCGGCGATGATGCACTCCTCGCCGATGACGGCCCCGTCCAGAATCCGGGAACCGATCCCGAGAAGCGATCCGCGGCCGACCGTGCAGCCGTGCGCGATGACCCCGTGTCCGAGCGTGACTTCCTCGCCGAAGATCACCGGCCAGGTGTTGCCGGTCACGTGGAGGGTGCAGTTGTCCTGGATGTTGGTGCGGGCGCCGATGCGGATCGTGTGAACGTCCCCCCGGATCACGGTGCCGTACCAGACCGAGCAATCGTCTCCCAGCTCCACATCTCCAATGATTGCGGCGGTTTCGGCAACGAACACTCGCTCGCCGAGCCTTGGAAATGACCCCTTGTAACCTCGCAGCAGCATGGGGCGGGAGATTACCACGGAGGACGCGATTTCATCCCCCTCCGAGCGGCGGATCGGGACCGTCGGCTGGGTCCTTTCGGGGATCCTTCACCGGGTCGCGGATCGCGGCGTGGTCCGCTATGATGCCCGACCAACGATTCAACCCGGCGGAAATCTCCATGAACTACGAAAGAGGCTCACTCCACATCGGGGGCGTTGCAGCCCAACGATTGATCGAACAGTTCGGCTCGCCGCTTTACGTCTATGACGCGGCGGTAATCCGGTGCCAGCTCGAGCAACTGCGGAACGCGTTCTCAGTGATTCCGATGCAGCCGTTCTACGCGGCGAAGGCGAACTCGAACCTCGCGATCCTCCGACTGATCGCCGAGGCTGGGTTCGGCTGCGACGCCGTGTCGCCAGGGGAAGTCTGGCTGGCCCGCCATGCCGGGTTCGACTCGGCGCGGATCTGGTTCACGTGCTCGAACGTGTCGGACGACGATCTCACGGCGCTCCGCGACCCCGAGATCGTGATCAACGTGAACTCCATGTCGGAGATCGACCGGGTGATCGATGTCGGAATCCCCAATCCGGTGGCGATCCGCGTGAACCCCGAGGTGGGCGCGGGGCATCACAAGGATGTCGTCACCGGAGGCTTCGGCGTGAAGTTCGGCATCGACGTCGCCGAGCTGCAGGACGCGCGGATGATCCTGGAAGACTCGGGCCTGAAAGTGGTCGGGTTGCACGCCCACATTGGCTCAGGCGTCGCCGAGGTCGCTCCGCTGGCGCAGTCCGCGACGCGCCTGGTCGAGCTTTCGGCTGAATTCGCCGATCTTCGCTGGCTGAACTTCGGAGGAGGGATCGGAGTCCCCTACCGGCCGGGCGACCTCGAATTCCCCATCGAAGACTATGGCGCTCAGATGGCGGCGATCGCCGGGCCGGTACTGAGGGAGCGGGGAATGACCGCAATCCTCGAGCCCGGGCGATACGTGATGGCCCCGGCCGGAGCGCTTCTCGCCACGGTGACCTCGCGGAAGATCAGCTCCGGAACGGTCTGGATCGGGTGCGATACGGGGTTCAACCATCTTGCCCGCCCATCGCGCTACGGCAGCTACCATCACATCCTCAACGCCAGCCGCGGTGACGACCGATGGCTTCGCGAACAGATGATGGCTCCTCCCTACGACGACGAGAACGGCGCCATCGTCGCCGGCAACATCTGCGAATCGGGCGACGTGTTCACGAAGGAAGAGGGGGAACTGCGGCCGCGGCGGCTGCCCGAGACCCGGGTCGGTGACCTTCTCGCATTCTGCGACGCCGGAGCGTACGGCTTCAGCATGGCCTCCCACTACAACACCCGAATGCTTCCGCCGGAGGTTCTCATCGAAGACGGGCAGGCGAGACTCATCCGCCGCAGACAGACGATGACCGACCTTCTCCTGGGACAGGAAGACATGGTTTCCGCGCGATGACTGGAACGACGAGAGGAGATTCATGAAACAGGAATCGGGTGCGAAGCTGATCCGGGTGGTCGGGATGTGGGGGCTGGTGGCGATGTGCATCAACGCCGTGGTCGGAAGCGGCGTCTACCTCCTCCCGAGCGAGACCTTCCAGCTCCTCGGCCCTTTTTCGCTGTGGGCCCCTCTTCTCTTCGCGATTCCTGTCTTCATCCTCGCTCTCTGTTTCGCGGAGGCGGCCAGCCACTTCAGCGAGCCGGGAGGGGCGTACCTCTACACGCGGGAAGCCTTCGGTGATTTCATCGGATTCGAGACCGGATGGATGAACACCATCGCGCGGGTCACCTCCCTCGCTGCGCTGGCGAACGGGTTCGTCCTTTCACTCGCACGATTGTGGGAGCCGGCGGGGACGGGAACGACGCGCGCGCTCCTGATCACCGCCTCGCTCCTCGTCTTCGGCGTCATTCACGCTCTCGGCATCCGCTATGGCGCGGGAACGATCTACTTCTTCACCTGGGGAAAGATGATTCCCCTGATCGTTTTCATCGTCGTCGCGATCCTCGTATTTCGAACGAATCCCCTCCCGCAGTCGTTCGCGCTCCCGGCCGGTGAGATCCACTGGAGC